>CAYMZL010000186.1:0-5271 GCA_964394825.1 uncultured Dehalococcoidia bacterium
CGGCCCATTCCCTGGACACCTACTTGGCCAGACTGATCAAGAAGGGCCACAAGGTCGCCATCTGCGAACAGACCTCCGACCCGGCTGCCTCCAAAGGGTTGGTCGACCGGGACGTGGTGCGGGTGGTGACTCCGGGCACCGTGCTCGAGTCGGCCCTCTTGGACCAGAAGACCAACAATTACCTGGCCGCCGTCGCCACCGTCTCCGGGGGCGAAGGACGGGCGGGACTGGCCTACGTGGACATCACCACCGGCGAGTTCTCGGCCACCGAACTGGCTCTAAACGAACTGCCCCTTGAACTGGAGCGCATCGAAGCCGCCGAGGTGCTGGTTCCCGACTCGGACGAGCCCCCACCGTGGACCCACTCAAGAAACAACGGGGGGAGCAACGGCGCCGGGCCCAGCTACGAACTGACGGCGGTGGAGCCGAGGGCTTTCCATCCGGAGGAGGCCCGCCAGGCGCTGCTGTCCCATTTCGGAATCCTCACACTGGAGTCCTTCGGCTGCGAGGGCATGGACCTGGCCGTCGCCGCCGCCGGGGCCATCGTGGATTACCTGGCCCGGACTCAAAGGGCCGCCAAACTTCAACTTGCCAACCTGGCCATCTACGCCACCGGCAGCTTCATGGCCCTGGATTCCCAGACCCGCCGCAACCTGGAGCTATTCGCCGCGGGACGCAACGAGAGCAAAGAACTGTCCCTGCTGGCCGCCCTGGACCACACCAAGACCCCCATGGGAGGCCGGTTGCTTCGACGGTGGCTGGGCCAGCCCCTGCTGGACCTTCTGGAACTGGAGCAGAGGCTCGACGCCGTTGACCACTTCTATCAGGACGGCCTCAAACGGACCTCCGTGGTCTCCTTATTGAACAAGGTCGCCGACCTGGAACGCATCGCCGGACGCATCGTCTCCGGCACGGTCGCTCCCAGGGAGTTGATCGCCCTGAGGGATGGGCTGGCCGCCGTGCCCAGCCTGCGGGACCTGCTGGAGGGCCCCAAGTTGGACTGGCTCCACAGCCAATTGACTCCATTGCCCGAGGTGTGCTCGCTCATCGACGAGTCCATCGCCCCGGACCCGGTGGGCGTTGTGGGGGATGGGAACGTGATCAAGCCTGGGTTCTCGCCGGAGATGGATGAGCTAAAGAGCGCCTCGTCCAACGCCCGGCAATTCATTGCCGGACTGGAACAAAGGGAGCGGGAACGTACGCAGATAAAGGGCCTCAAGGTGGGGTACAACCAGGTCTTCGGCTACTACATCGAGGTCAGCAAGTCCAACATAGATAAGGTGCCCGAGGACTACATACGCCGTCAGACCCTGACCAACGCCGAACGGTACATCGTCCCCGAGTTGAAGGAATATGAGTCCCTGGTGCTGAACGCCCGGGAGCGGCTCGAAGAAGCGGAACGGGCCGTCTACCAGCGGGTCTGCGCCCAACTGGCCGAATCGGGCGGCGCCATCGGCCGGGCCGCCGCCGCAATCGCCAGGGTGGACGTTTTCTCGGGCCTGGCCGACGCCGCGGTGGAGAACCGCTACGTCAGACCCACGCTGGACCTGGGCGACGCCATCCGGGTCAAGAACGGCCGCCACCCGGTGGTGGAGCGGGTGTTGGACACGGGAGCCTACGTGCCCAATGACGTGGAACTCTCCAACGGCGAGACCCGGATTTTGGTGCTGACCGGGCCCAACATGGCCGGCAAGTCCACCTACATCCGGCAGGTGGCCATCATCACCCTCATGGCCCAGATCGGCAGCTTTGTCCCGGCCTCGGAGGCGGTCATCGGCCTGGTGGACCGCATCTTCACCAGGGTCGGGCTGCAGGACGACCTGGCCACCGGCCAGTCCACGTTCATGGTCGAGATGGTTGAGACCGCGGCCATCTTGAACCAGGCCACACCCCGGTCTCTGGTGATTCTGGACGAGATTGGCCGGGGCACCAGCACCTACGACGGTCTGTCCATCGCGCGCTCGGTGATCGAGCACATCCACAACGATCCCAGATTGGGGTGCAAGACCCTATTCGCCACCCACTACCACGAACTCACCCGCCTGGCCGCCAGCCTGCCCGGAGTCCGGAACTACAGCGTGGCGGTGACCGAAGAGGGCAGCAAGGTGGTCTTCTTGCACCAGATCGTGCCCGGCGGCGCCGACAAGAGCTACGGCGTTCATGTGGCCCAATTGGCCGGTCTGCCCCAGGGGGTGATAAACCGCGCCTGGGAGGTGCTGGCCGAACTGGAGGCCCAGAGCGAAGAGAACGGCCGCCGGCGCAGCCGGGTCCGCGCCCATCCGATGGGAGAGCCGGCGCAACAGATGGCTTTATTCGGCGGCGACCGGAAATTGCAGGGACTGCTAAAAGAGCTGGACATCCCCAACCTGACGCCCCTTGAGGCCATAAACAAGCTCTACGAACTTCAAAAGGAGGCCCAAGAGGAGGCCTGACCGGGTTTGATCCGCCCCTTTTCTCAATCCAGCGGCGGGTATAGAATACGCCGTGGAATTTTGCGTCCTTGTATCAAGGGCAAGCTCAACCAAAGCGATTCGGAGGCACAATTGAGCCAGACCGTTGAATTCTACTGGTGGCCCCGTTGATCGGCCTGCCGCAAAGTAAGAGAGTTGCTCTTACAGAAAGGCCTTGAGGTATCCGACCGGGACTTCTTCAAGGACGCCCTTAGCGAGGCGGAGATCCGGGAGTTGGCCTCCATGGCCGGCACGGAGAACATCTTCGCCCGCCGCAGTCCCAGCCTGAAGAAGCTGGGCCTGGCCGACAAAGAACTCTCGGACGACGAGATGGTCAAGCTGATGTTGCAGGAGCCCAAGTTGGTGCGCCGTCCCCTGCTCAAGGTGGGCGACAAACTGATGGTAGGCGGCGGGAATGCCGCGGTGGAAGAGGCCATTGCCGCGGCCGTTTAGATCGTCCTTTTCCAGTTGAATATATGGCGTAACCGGCGCATTTTGGCAATGAATCTACGGACCGTCTGGGCTATAATCGTGGCTCGTAATAATCAATCGTCAGGAAAAACTAGTGGAAGAGGGCCCGATACCTGCCCATGAAAATATTCTTCGATGTGGACTACACCATCCTCGGGTTGGATAATAGCCTGAGGCCGGACACCAAGGAAACTTTCCAGGCGCTGTTGGACGAAAACCACGAGATCTATATCTGGTCCGGGATGGGTGAGCGTTGGGAGGTCGTCAACAAATTCGAACTGAACCAATATGTGAGCGGCGTCTACGAGAAGCCCACGCACCACTTCCACGAACGTCTGGCGGAGTTGAGCGTGCCCTTCGAGCCCGACTTCGTCATCGACGACTATCCGGAGGTGGTCTCCGCCTTCGGCGGCGTGTGGGTCCCGCCCTACTTCTTCAAGCGGTCCGTGGACCAAGAGATGCAACGCATCTACCGCATAGTCTGCGACTTCACCGCCACGGGCACCTCCGAAGACAAGCAGTACCGCAAGAAGGGCTCCACCGTTCCTCTTTTCTGAGCCTCTTAGGCCTGACCCTTTGCCGGCCGGGACTCCGTAATGCCCATTAAAGTCCTATCCCCAGAGCTGGCCGCCAAGATCGCCGCCGGAGAGGTGGTGGAACGCCCTGCGTCAGTGGTCAAAGAGCTCGTCGAAAACTCCATCGACGCCGGGGCCAGCCAGATCACGGTCGAGATCAAGGCCGGGGGCGTGGAGCAGGTCAAGGTAATCGACGATGGCCACGGCATACCCACCGAAGAAGTGTCGATCGCCTTCCAGCGTCACGCCACCAGCAAGATCGACAGCCAAGAGCAGCTAAACGCCATCGCCACCTTGGGATTCCGGGGCGAGGCCCTGCCCAGCATCGCCGCCGTCTCCCGCACCGTCATCACCACCCGCCAGCCCCTCAACCCCGGTGGTTTCCGCATGGAACTGCTCTGGGGAGAGCCGGTGTCATCGGGCAGTCAGGGTTGCCCACCGGGGACGGCCGTCGAGGTCTCGGACCTGTTCGGCAACCTGCCCGCCCGGCGCAAGTTCCTCCGCTCGGCTTCGGCTGAGACCTCCCGCGTCCAGGAATTTGTCAGCCGCTACGCCCTGGTCTTTCCAGGGATACGCTTTCAGCTGATGGTGGACGGCCGCACCTCGTTCACCAGCCCCGGCAACGGTCTCCCCAGGGAAGCCCTGCTGGCGGTGTACGGCCCCCAGGCCGCGGCCGCCATGCTGGAGGTCCACGGAGAGGACCCGGAAACCGGATATCAGGTGGACGGTTTCGCCGGCGCGCCCAGCCTGACCCGGGCCAACCGTACCTACATGAGCTTCTTCGTCAATCGGCGCTGGGTCCACAGCCGGATGCTGTCCTTCGCCGTGGAAGAGGCCTATATGGGCCTGCTTCAGGTGAAACGCTACCCGCTGGCGGCCCTGAACATCAGCATCCCCTACGAGGACGTGGACGTTAACTCGCATCCGTCTAAACGTGAGGTGCGGTTCAGGGAGGAGAGCCGGGTGTTCTCCACGGTGCAGCGGGCCGTGCGCGCCGTGTTGGTGGCCGATTCGCCGGTGCCGTCTCTCGCGCCGACCTCGGACTCGGACTATCCGGCGCCAGTTGCAGTCGCGCCGTCGTTCTTCCCCAGAAGCGCCTTCGGCGGCGCCCGGAACAGCGGAGGCATGCCCGGCTACCGGGGAGGCGGCCCGGATAGTTTGAGTCCGGGGGCGGCCGCGCCGGGTCAACCGGCGCCGACCTTGCCAGCGCCGCCCTTGAGGGTGGTGGGCCAGCTAAAGCTCACCTACATCGTCGCGGAAGGAGCCGAGGGCATGTTCTTGGTGGACCAGCACGCGGCCCACGAGCGGGTGCTATTCGACCGCCTCTGCCAGAAAACCTTGGAACAGGAGTCCCAGTCCCAGCCCCTATTGGAGCCGGTCCCGGTGGAACTGACTCCCGCTCAGGGCGACACTCTGCAGACCAACCGCGAGGCGCTGGAGAAATACGGGTTCCAGTTCGAGCCCTTCGGCGACGGCAGCTACCTGCTGCGCGCCGTTCCCGCCATCTTCGGCGAGGGCGACCCGGCCCAGGCGCTCTTGGACGTGCTGGACATGACGGCCTTCGAGGGGTTGGTGCGGCAGAAAGAGGACGTGACCGCGGCGTCGATTGCCTGTCACGGGGCCATACGGGCGGGGAAGTCTTTGACCGAGCCGGAGATGACTGCGTTGTTGGAGCAACTGGAGGCCACGCCCAACCCTCATACCTGCCCCCACGGCCGCCCCACCATGGTCCACTTCAGCTCTCAGCATATGGAAAGGGAGTTCGGACGGCGCTA
>CAYMZL010000187.1:0-2471 GCA_964394825.1 uncultured Dehalococcoidia bacterium
TTAGAAGGCAGCCGCTCTGTCCCCTGAGCTACTGGGACGTGTGTGGCCAGCTCAACGCTGGAAGCCGGATCTTCCACCGGCTATAAGTTATCTTACGAATGGGCTGAGACGAGTGTCAAGGCAGCCTTACCCGCCACGGGGTGAACCAGAGTATTTCCGGTAACCGCACCCACCGTGGATTGCGAATGCCTCGGCGCTCTGTCAAAATGAGATACCCCACCGGCTCGCCGGTTTTTCTGGGAGCATCGCTCCCCTTCATTGGTCTTCCGGCTGGAGCAGGCGCCTGCCGCCGGCAGAGGAGTAATGGGTAATGGCAGACGAGTTACTGAACTTAGAATCCAAACCCGCAGCGAAGCAGTTGATCGCCGGATGGCGGCGGCAATGGTCCGACGGCGGCGAGATCTCCGGCGGTCTACCCCGCTATCTGATAAACAAGCTGGGCGCGGTCCAGATAGGCGAGATGGGCCCGGAAGTTTCCAAGCTCTGCTACCCGTTCCAAGTCCCAGGCACCCACGACACCTACCGCCCCAGAGTGGCCTACGATGAAGGCCTTCCCACCCAACCCATGACCCGGCGCAACCGGTTCTACGACGCCGGAAACGGTCTGATCATCTTCTTGGGCCAAGAGCCTTGGTTCCGCATCGATGTCTACGCGGAGGCGTTCTTCCAGGCCGTTGCAGAGCTGGGAACGCCCAAGATTGTCGCGGTCGAAGGTTACAACGGCGCCGCCCCGCCCGACATGGAACGCAGTGTCAGTTGCATCTACAGCCGGGCCGACATGAAGGAGAACCTGGACCAGTACGGTCTGCGTTACTCCAACTACGGCACCCAGAGCCGCAACGGCCCCACCATCGCCATGGCCTTGGTAACCATCGCCCATTACGAACACGCGGAACTGGAGATGCTGCGCATGGGCGCCATGGCCCCCATGTACCCGTTCTTGACCGCCAACAACGACCCGGTGGGCATCAGCCGCGACCACCGGGCCTACTATGACATCATGCGCCGGCTGAAATCGATGTTTGACCTAAACGTGGACTTATCCGAGTTGTTGGCGCTGGGCGAAGCCGAGTCCCAGGAGTTGATGGACACGCTGGAGAAGATAGCATCGACCAATCCCACGGCCAAGGAACTGATTGAACGGGCCAAGGCCGATTTTAACCTCGTGCCCTTCGAGACCTCGGTATCTTTGGACCCGGCATTGGACCGGACCCTGGAGGATATCCTCCGGAACGCCCCCGACCAACCGGAAGAGAACTAGAACGCCTTTATCCCTCTGGGGTCTGGGCCAATGTTTGAACCCGGAGGGCCGTCAGATGAGGCCCTCGGCCTCGGCGGCCTTTTCGATCAATTCCCAGCCCACTTCCATCCCCGGCACGAAACGGCCGCAGGCCTCGCCATCCAAAACCGCTTTCCCCACCGGGTCTTCGGACGTGACCGAGAGGAAGGCGGACTCAATCTCCGCCGCCAGGGCTGGGTCCAAGTCGCGCTGTGACGTGAAACAGCAGTGGCTATATCCGGGGCTGGACCAGAATATTCGGACATCGTCCCGGGGCAAAGTGCCGTCTTCGGCCATGGTTTCCATGGTCCGTTGGCTGACGGCCCCCGCGTCGAACTGTCCACCGCTGACACGCTCAACCACGTCCCGCTCGTCGGACCTGGTCGTGGACTGCCGGTCGTCGTAGAAACTGTTGGCCGAAAGGTCCTTCCTGGGATCGATCCCCGAGTCCTTCAAGAAGGAATAGGCCAAGAGTCCCGCCTGCACCGACGACCTGCGGCCAAAGGCGAAGCTCCTGTCTTTGAGGTCTTCCACGGTGATGATTCCGGAGTCGGCCCGGGTGATGAAATGGGTAGTGAAGTTGACGTCGACATCCCGCATGGCGATGACCCGGCAGTCGTCGCTTGCCTGCCGTTTGATCTTTACGTAGCTCAGAGGGCCGTTCCAGGCCAGGTCGATCTCACCCTTCACAAAAGCATCGACCATGATGTCGTAATCGGAGTACAAGACCCACTCCAGATCGATTCCCCTGCGTCGAAACAGGGTCTCAAGCCCCTGAAAGGCCTCCATGTGAGAGGCGGAAGCTGTGCCACCTAATCTAACCATTGCCATCCTCCACTAAAGGTATGGGGTGACCCTAGAGGTGTTGGATGAGTATAAATGAATAGGACTTACGCAGCAATCTGATTGCGAATAATTTATAGTCGAGCATCCCTTCCATCAGTCGGTTAGAATGCGGAAACAACCGAATGAGTCAGGCAGTCGGTTAGAATACGGAAACAACGGAATCAGTAAGGAAGCTACCCGAGCTTGAGCGAATCTCAGCAAGACCCCGTCCCGGCGAACACGACGGCAGGCCGCGAATTCGTGGGGCGGTCTCAGGAGATGGACCGCTTGCGGGCCGCCCTGTCCGAGGCCGCCAATGGCCGGGGCCAGTTGATGATGCTGGTGGGAGAGCCCGGCATCGGCAAGA
>CAYMZL010000187.1:2481-5252 GCA_964394825.1 uncultured Dehalococcoidia bacterium
GCTGGCCCGCCACGCCGAGTCCCAAGGATTCCAGGTATTTTGGGGCTGGTGTTACGAAGGAGAGGGCGCGCCTCCCTATTGGCCATGGGTCCAACCCGTTCGCTCCTACATCAGTGCCACGGAGCCTGACCAGTTGCGCGCCGAGATGGGGCCCGGAGCGGCCGACATCGCGGAAGTCATCCCCGAGTTGCGGGAAAAGTTGCCGGACCTAGCGCCGCCGCCGGTGCTGGACCCCGATCAAGCCAGATTTCGCCTGTTCGATTCCTTTGCCACCCTCTTCAAGAACGCCGCCCGGACGCAGCCATTGATGCTGGTGTTGGACGACCTGCACTGGGCCGACAAGCCTTCCCTTTTGCTGCTTGAGTTTTTGGCCCGGCAAATATCGGAAAGCAGCCTGATGGTAGTGGCCACCTACCGCGATGCTGAAGTGTCCAATGAGCATCCCCTCTTTGGAACATTGGCCCAATTGTCCCGTAACCAATCGTTCCAACGGCAGATCCTGGAAGGCCTAGCACCCGCGGATGTTGGCGAGTTCATCCTGGCAACCAAAGGCTCCAAAGCCTCCCAGGAACAAATCGACGCCGTATACGCCCACACCGAGGGCAATCCCTTCTTCATGAACGAAGTGATTCGGTTGCTTCTCGAGCGAGGCGAGCTGGGAGATGCTTCGGTTGACGGTGGAACACTGGCGCTAACGGTGCCGCAAGGCGTTCTAGAAGTCATTGGGCAGCGGCTGAACCGCTTGTCCACGGAATGCAACGACCTGCTGACAACCGCAGCAGTGATCGGACGCCAGTTCGACTTCAAATTGTTGGGGGCCCTGACCGAGGGAATCGCTGAGTTGGGACTGCTTGGAATGATGGAGGAAGCGCTGGAGGCGCAAATAGTCCAAGAACTACCCGAAGTCGGGGACCGCTACCAATTCAGCCACGCCTTGGTGCAACAGACCTTATTGGGGCGGCTTTCCACCGGCCGAAGGATGAGGCTGCACGCAAGAGTTGGCGAGGTTCTGGAGACATTATACGGAGACCATCTTGGAGACCACGCCGCTGAACTGGCCTACCACTTCGGCGAGGCCGAGCCGGTGGCGGGTCCGGGGAAGCTGGTGCGGTACGCATTGCTGGCCGGGGAACGGGCGCTTGAGGCCTATGCTCACGAAGAGGCTCTGCGACATTTTCAACGAGGACTGATCGCCAAGGGCCTGGAAGTGGAGGGCGCGACGCCGGTGCCCGACGCCGAAGCGGCGGCCCTACTGTTCGGCCTTGGCCGGGCACAGGCGGTTACGCTTGGTAGGCAACAGCTAGATATAGCGTTTGCTAGCCTGAGTCGAGCGTTCGATTTCTACGCCGAGACGAATGATGTAGCTCACGCGGTCGGCGTTGCGGGGTATCCCATGCTGTCCTTGCCGGGCCAAAGAGGCGGCGGGGAGCTTGTGGCCCGGGCCTTGAAACTTATAGCTACAGATTCTCCGGAGGCCGGCCGCCTTTTGTCTAGATATGTCCTTGCGTTGGGCTTGGAGGAAGGGGATTACCAGGGCGCCCTGGAGGCATTCGATAGCGCTTTGGTCATCGCCCAGCGCACCGGAGACGTGACGCTGGAGATGCGGGCCTTAGCCCACTCTTCGATGGTGGACTTCTGGCACCTGCACTGGCAGGAGACTGTAGCAAAGGGCTTAAGCGTTATCGAGTTGGCCCGTCGGTCCGCAGACCAATTGTCAGAAGTATCTGCCAGGTTTTGGGTGGGGATTACTCTACAACACATAGGAGAATCCAAGAAGGCACAAACACATGCGTCAGCCATGCTGTCTACGGCGGAGAGTCTGCGTGACCGCTACTGGCTGGCGACTGCTCTTTGGCTCAATGAAAGGGCTTCTATGTGCCAAGGCGACTGGCAGGCTGCCAAAGATTTTAACCAGCGGGGTCTATCGGTGTCGCCGTCTGACACGCGTCTTCTCGGCACCAGAATGCTGCTGGAATACGAGGTCGGCGACGATATCCAGGGTCATGGGTACCTGGAGCGGCTCGTGGAGGCCCTTCGTCTGGTAACGCCCAGACCCACATATGATCACGTATCAGCGGCTCTCATGATACCTATTATTGCTCGTATCACCGGCGCGGTGGACCAACTGCACATTGCTGAAGGTGCTGCGGCGTCGGTGCTTTCGGCGGTATCCGCAACACCGTTTATCTCCAGATTCGCCAGACTCGGTCTGGGGTTGATGGCCGTTCTACGGGAGGATGTAGAAGCGGCAAGGGAGCAATACGTTAACCTGGGTTCAGCCGCCGGTTCCTATACCATGGGAATATCTGGTGACCGCGATTTGGGACTCCTGGCCCAGACCATGGGTGATCTGGACCAGGCCATGGCGCACTTCGAGGACGCCCTGGCCTTCTGCCGCAAGGCCGGCTACAGGCCTGAGTTGGCCTGGAGTTGTTGCGACTACGCCGGCACCCTCCTTGACCGTAACACTACAGGAGACCTTGCCAAAGCAATTACCCTGTTAGACGAATCCCTCTCCGTCTCCGGCGAACTGGGCATGCTCCCCCTCGCGGAACGGGCGAGCACCCTAAAAGACCGCGCGGTTTCAGGGCCGGCCCGGACACCGGCATTCCCCGAAGGGCTTACCCAGCGGGAGGTTGAAGTCCTACGCCTGGTCGCAGCGGGCCGTACCGACCGAGAGATCGCGGAAGAACTGATAATCAGTGTCCGGACCGTCACAACCCACGTGGGCAACATCCTCAATAAGACCGGCGCGGCGAACAGGGCCGAAG
>CAYMZL010000188.1:0-5250 GCA_964394825.1 uncultured Dehalococcoidia bacterium
GAGGGGCGAGCGGGCAGCGGTCCTTTACCCTAAAAGACTGGTAACCCGCCTTTGGGCCGGCCGTGCCTTTGGTTGGTTGGAAGCGGGGTTCTTGGCCGTGGTCATCCTGGCCCTGGTCATGCGCCTTTGGGAACTGGGCGGCCGCACCGTGCACTACGACGAGGCCATCCACCTGCACTTCGCCTGGCGACTGGCGGAGAGCAGCGGGGCCTTCCTGGGGTGGCCCTGGGTGTTCGGAACCGACTACATCCATTCGCCCTGGATGCACGGCCCGTTCCAGATCGAATTCACCGCCTTGATATTCCGGATATTCGGCGACACCGATGTGACCGGCCGCCTGGGTTACGTCCTCTTTGGAACGGCGTTGGTGGCGGTGCCCTACTTTTTCCGCGATTACCTGGGACGCACCGGCGCGTTCCTGGCGGCGGTGATGCTGACCCTGTCGCCAACCCTCCTCTACTTCAGCCGGTTCGGACGCAACGACATCATCATGGCCTTTTTCGCGGCTACGCTATTGGTGCTGATGTGGCGGTACGTCAACGATGGGCACCGGCGTTACCTCTACCTGGCGTCGGCCGTCTTGGCCCTGATGTTCGCCACCAAAGAGACGGCCTACCTGGTGGTGGCCGTGTTCGGACTGCTGTTATTTCTGATGTCCGTGGGAGATTTTCTGCCCTGGGCGCTGGGCCGGATAAAGCTCTCCCAAACGGGACGACCCGCCGGGTTCTTCCTGCTGTTGGCGACCCTTACTCTGCCCCAATGGTCGGCCCTATCGGGTCTGATTCAGGACGCCCTGGGTCTGACGCTGGTCAACCCCGACCCGCAATCGGGCATGAACGTGGCCAACGTGGACGGCACGGCCGGTCTGGTCGGTGCGCCGGCATGGGAGGGCACGACGCTCCTGTTGCCGGTGCAGGACCTTCCATTAGGGGTGCATGCCGCGGCGGTTGTTCTGGGCCTGGCGGTATTGGCTTGGCTGCTTCGCCGTGGGCCTTTGACACCCAGGCAACTTGCCTGCCTGACCGGAGCGCCCCTGGCGGTGACCGCCGGGGTGGCGCTGCTGCTCTACCGCCCGCTGGCGGGCCTGGTCCACGCCGGCGGGGTGCCGGTCCTCGACCTAACGCTGGCCATTCTTCTGATCGGCGGAGCGCTGTCCACTCTGGTCTACCACCGCTATCCGGTCCAGCGCAGCGCTCTGTTGCTGTTCCTCCCGGCGTTGGTGACGGCGCTTTACGCCGTCCTGTTCACCCCGGTGCTGGACCTCCAGGCGGTGGTGGACGGGATCCTGCCCAGTGGGGTGACCATCGGGGCCGCGGCCAACGGACTGCCCGTGAACTACGTGGTTGCCCTTGGTATCCTGTCCGGCGCGATCGTCCTCTCGGTTGTCTTGGGAGTGCGCTGGCTGGGGGGGGCTTGGTTGGTCTGCGCCGGTATCTTCTACTTCATCTGGGCCGCCCTCTACACCACCCTGTTCACCCATCTGTCGGGGGTGTTCAGCGGGTCCTGGCAGGGCATGGGCTACTGGGTCGCCCAGCAGGACGTGGCCCGAGGGAACCAGCCTTGGTATTACTACGTCGTGGGCCTGCCGGTCTACGAGTTGCTCCCGGTGGTCTTCGGCATCGCCGGGGCCGTTTATTTCATCAAGCGGGGCGACGTCTTGGGCCTGGCACTGACCATCTGGGCCGGCGTGACCTTCTTGGCCTACACGCTGGCCAGCGAGAAGATGCCCTGGCTGCTGGTGAACATCACCCTGCCGTTGGTCTTCCTATCGGCCAAATTCTTGGGGGAGCTGGCGGAGTCCGTCCGCTGGAGGCAGGCCCTGCGGCTGGGGGCGGCGGGCTCCTTCTTCCTGGCCCCAATGGCGGCTTTGGGAGGGCTATTTTCCCTTTATGCCTACACCGGTGGCGAAGGGGGATTGAGCGTTCAACACTGGACTGTGCTGGCCGGGTCTGCGGTGGCCTTGGCCGCCGCCGCATACCTGATCCGAATCACATCTACCGCCGGGGGCGGGGCCGTGGCAGCCCTCGGCATCGCGGCTTTGCTATTGGGGTTCGGGACTTGGAGCGCCGTCCGGGCGGGTTACACCTTCGATGACTCGAACCGGGAGATCCTGGTCTATGCCCAGGGAGGCTCCGACCTGAAGGACACCTTTGCTTCCCTTGACGCCCAGGTGTTTTCCGCGGAACTCCAAGAAGCCGGTGCCGGCCGGCGGGCGGTGGAGGTGGACTACGACATCTGGTACCCGTTCCAGTGGTACGTGCGGGACGCCGAGGCCGGCGGGCTGCTGCGGTTTACCTGCTTCAAGGGAGAGGACGACGACGACTGGAACGATGGCTGCAACTCCCTGAACGACCCCCCCAAAGAGGACGAGTTCCAGCCAACGGCGTTGCTGCTGACCTCGGACAACGCCAGCCGGAACGGCGCCGAATTGGCGGGGTACGAGAAGAGCGAGCGCCTGCACAGCCTGCTCTGGTTTCCCGAGACCTACCGCAGGCCCTCGGAAGCGCGGCAAGATGAAGGGTGGAAGGACGAACTCAAGAAGGACCTGGGATTCTTCAAGGACGTGGCGTCGAGCAGAGGGACCTGGCGCAGCGCATTGGACTATTGGATCTTCCGGGACTTGGAACAAGACTGGTTCACCGGCGACTACTACCTATTCGACCGGTAACGGGCCGCCGAACCTTCGCCCGCGGAATGGACAACCTTGAGACGGCGCCGAAGCAGGTATACTAAATCCTGGCCCCATCGGCCGATCTGACGCCGGCCAGCCGTTCAGAAACCAATAAACCCACGGATAAGGACCAGCGAAGAAGGACCAGGTCAGTTGTTCTCCAATAAATGGCAGTTCTGGTTGGGTGGAGGGGTCAGCGTGGTCTTGCTGCTTCTCCTGCTGTACCAGGTGGACCAGGGCGAGCTTAGAGACGCCCTTCGGGACGCCGATTACTCCCTGTTGGCGCCGTCCATCGCCATCTACTTCGTCGCCGTCTGGTTCCGCGCCGTGCGCTGGCGCTATCTGCTGGCCCCCATGGGTTCCTTCCCGGTGCGCCGACTCTATCCGGTGGTGGTAATCGGCTACATGGCCAACAACCTGCTCCCCGTCCGGTTGGGCGAGGTGGTCCGCTCCTACTATCTGGCCCGCCAAGAGAAAGTCAACGCCAGTTCGGCCCTGGCGACCATCGCCGTGGAACGGGTCTACGACGGCATAACCCTGCTGGCCTTCGCCGCCCTCGCCGCGCCCTGGTTACTATTGTTGGGCGAATTCGACGGCGCGGCCGACGTCTCCCGGACCACTGGAATCATCTTTCTGGTGGCGACCATCGCGGCGTTCGCCGTTTTGCTGGCGTTTTTTACCCTCCTCGGCAGTTCGTCTTCCTTCGCCAACTGGATGGAGGCCCGCTTGAACATCGTCCCCCCTGGGCCCCGGCCCAAGGTGCAAGGTCTCTTCCGGACCTTCGTGGCCGGTCTGGCGGTGTTGAACTCGCCCTCCAAGCACCTTGCGTTGTTCATCTACTCACTGCCGGTGTGGTTGCTGGAAGGTTCCATGTATTTCCTGCTGGCCTACTCCTTTGGGATCGACGAACATTTCGGTTCGGTGGGTGTCCTGCTGTTGGTGGTGCTGCTGTTGACGGCCACATCCAACCTGGCGACCTCGGTGCCCAGCGCCATCGGCGGCATCGGGCCCTTCGAGATCGTCGCCCAGCAGACGTTGATGGCCCTGGGCGTGGGGGCCTCGCTGGCGGGAGCCTACAGCGGGTTCGTTCACCTGATCGCTCTCTGGCTGCCCGTCAACCTGGCCGGCCTGGCCCTGCTATGGAAGAACAACCTGTCGCTGCGGGAGTTGACCGCCGCCCGCCGGACCGGCGGCCTGGATACGGCTTCGGGACTGGCCGGAGAGACGGCCGGAGAGGCCGACTGATGCGCGTCGGAATCATCGGAGGCGGCGTGGCCGGACTGGCCGCCGCCTACCAGTTGACCAAAGAAGGGCACTTCGCGGAGGTGTTCGAGCAGGCGCCGTTCCTCGGCGGCCAGGCTTCCACCTTCGACGTGTTCGGCGGCCGGTTGGAACGCGGCTATCATCACCTCTTCGTCAGCGACACCGACATGACCGAGTTGATCCACGAACTGGGCCTGGGCGACGGGCTGGCTTGGCTGGAGTCCAGCGTCGGGTTTTTTCACGGCGGCAGGATCTGGGACTTCGCCACCCCTTTGGACCTGCTGCGTTTCAAACCGCTGTCCGTCCCGCAGCGCATCAGGGTGGGCATCTGGACCCTGGTGTTGCAGAAGACCCGCGGCTACCAGAAATTCGAGAACGTGACGGCCAAGGACTGGTTGACCAGCCACATGGGACGGATGGGTTACCAGGTTATCTGGGAACCCATGCTGCGGGGCAAGTTCGGCGAGTCCCACGACCGTATCGGCATGACCTGGATCTGGGGCAAGGTGCGCCTGCGGGTGGCGTCCAGAAAGGGGGCGGGGCAGCGGGAGCGCTTGGGATACCCGATGGGCAGTTTCGGGGAGGTGATCGACGTTCTGGCGCAGCGGATCGCCCAGCAGGGCGGCGCCGTACATACCTCCGCCGCGGTTAGCAAGATCGTCGAATCAGAGGGATCGGCCACCACATTGGACGTGGCCCTGGAGGGCTCCCAAAGCGATCGAAGGGAGTACGACGCCGTCATCGCCACCACACCGTCATACATCTTCACACGCCTGGCGCCGCCCATGCCCAAGGAGTACCAGGACAAGCTGGAAGGGATCAAGTACCTGTCGGCGGTGTTGATGGTGCTGGTGATGGACCGGCCGTTCACCGACAAATACTGGCTCAACATCGCGGACCCGGACATGCCCTTCGTGGCCCTGATCGAGCACACCAATCTGATCGACCGGGAGCTATACGGCGGGAAGCACATCCTCTACATCAGCAATTACCCCAGCCGGGACAGCGAGATGTACCAAAAGTCGGCCGAGGAACTCATGGACCTCTTCGTGCCCCATCTGCAGAAGATAAACCCGGACTTCGACCGGTCCTGGGTCATCGAATACCATCATCACCGGGTTGACGGGGCCCAACCGATTGTGGGTGTCAACTACGGCGCCGGCATCCCGGACCACCGCACGCCGCTCAAGGGCCTGTACCTGGCCAACACCACTCAGATCTACCCCGAAGACCGGGGCACCAACTATTCGGTGCGCATGGGCCGGCAGGTGGCCCAGATGGTGATGGACGACGGCCCCGCCTAGGCTACTGGGTTA
>CAYMZL010000189.1:0-5236 GCA_964394825.1 uncultured Dehalococcoidia bacterium
GTCCTTGGCTGGGTCCTGCTCCAAAATGCTGTATATGATCTGGGCGCTAGTCACATGACGTTCCCGCATGGAATATTCGCCCTCCTCGAACCAGCCAATGTCCGGTCCCAGGGCCACACCGTAATGGCGTATCTTGCCTTCGAACTGGAGCTGCTCCAGGGTCTCGAAAAGCTCGTCGCGTTCCAGCGCTTCCAGCTTGGGATTATGTATCTGATAGAGGTCGATATAATCGGTGCCCAGGCGGTGAAGGCTCTGCTCGCAGGCATACTTCACGAACTCCCGGTCAAACTTCTGCGGCCGTTCTTTGTGACCGTCTCTGGGAGCCGGGTCGTAGATATCGTAGCCGAACTTGGTGGCGATGATGAGCTCGTTGCGCTTGTGGCCAAGCACTTTGGCCAGTATCTCTTCGCCATATCCGTCTCCATAGGCGTCGGCGGTGTCGAAGAAGTTGATCCCCTCTTCGACGGCGTTCTCCAAGAGCGCTGCCTTGTCGGAATCTTCGATCTTGCCCCACCAATTCGTGGCGACGGTCCAGACTCCGAACCCTACTTCGGACAGCATCAAGTTGGTGCGGGGCAACTTACGGAACTTCATGATAATTACGTCCTTAAACCTATGAGGTGAACTTGCTCAGCCACTCGCCCATTCCATTGATGAACCGGTCTCGTTCATCGCTTTGCGAGCCGCAGAATCTCTTGATCAGTTCTTCTTTGAACTCCTGGGGGTCCCGGTCCTCGGGCACCTCGTAGGTGTCGATGGGGTTGCACGCCAATGTCATATCTTCGCCGGGTTGAAATTTCCTGTTGACCACCATGCCCAGTGGAGCCGCCTTGGCCGGCCACGTCGCGTCGACGGTCATCCAACCGGCGCCGGTCTTAAGCCGGATATAGGTGTGAACGTCGGGCACCGGTCCCCGGGCCACCACTTCTTGCAATTCTTCCGGGTAATTGGCTGTCGTCTCCGGAGTGAACCGGTGGGTGCACATGATTACCCTGGACTCCATGCCCTCTTCCTGGAAGATACCGTCTAGGAGGTAGTGCTTGCCCGAGCAGGTGCCCCGCCACTCCCGGATTATTGACTCGGGAGCCCGGTCGCTGGCCCGTTGGTAAGGCATGTCTCTCACCAATTCGAATGCGGCCGCGGCATCGACGGTCCGGCCCGGCTGGACCAATTCCCGCCTTTGGCTTTCCGCCTCCAGCATGGCAAGCAATCTGCCCACGATTCCTTCCTAAATATCCCGATCGGTCGGAAACTAACCCGCGGCTACCGTGAGGCCCAGGCTGCCTTTGATGTCGTCGACCCGCCGCTGGAAACCGGCGTCGTCCAACACCGGCTCCATCTTGCCCAGGTTGACGTCGGACAAGACCTCCACCCACGATGTGCAACCGCCGTATTCGGGCAGATAGGGCACGGTTACGGGCTGCTCCAGCTTGTAGACCCGCAGCAGAAGCACCGACAGCGGGAGCATCGGCTTCCAATGGAGCCTGGACTGGGCGTAGGCAGCCGTCCAGATGTAATGGGGCTCCAGGTCGTCCACCTTCTCCTGCTCGGAGATCTCCAGCACTTCTTCGGCCTTCGCCCAGTGGCTGAAGGTGATCTGGCTATCATCGTGGGGCCGTCCCAGCAGGGTACGCAGGGCCGGCTGGTGGGCCGGCTGCAACAGGTCTTCCTTCTGGTGGAGGTAGGTCGGATAGAACAAGAACTCCCGGTGAATCACACGGAAGTCCTTGCCGTCCTCGTGGATCCCGCCTTTGCGCAACAGGAGCACCTGGTCTCCCTGGGCCATCGCTTCAATGGTAATAGCCCACTCCTTCAGCGCCATCTGGCAATTATTGGGTAACATCTGGCCTGTCTCCGTTCCAATGGGTAAGGTTGGAGGCTAGTAACAAACCTACCAAATCCTTGGATAACCAGGTAGAAAGTACTAGACCGGGAATCACCAGGTCAATGGTATCACCGGCCCAAGTTGCGCTCAATCCCCGAACGGAAATGGGGCCGGGCGTTAGGGGGTAGGGGCCGGACCAGAGGGGGACGGCCTTTCGGCCATCAGGAACTCGCGGAAGGCGCGTTGAGAGGGGGAGAGATAGCGGTTTCTAGGTTGGATCAGGGTCAAAGTCCGCCGGCAATCCCAACCGGCCACGTCCAGCACGGTGAGCATGCCGGCCTTCAACTCGGCGGTGATGCCCAGCCGGGAGATGACTCCGATGCCGCCGCCGGCCGTAGCCGCCTGTTTTACGGCCTGATTGCTGCCCAGTTCGACGGCGATCCTGGGCGCCACGCCAAGTTTTTGGAATTGGCTCTCAGCCGACCGGCGCGTCGCCGACCCCTCTTCTCTCGCCACCAGTCCCAGGTCCACGACCTGCTCAGGGGTGAGCCGTCCTAAGCTGGCCGCCGGGTGGCTGGGCGCGGCCACCAGAACAATCTCGTCTTCCTGGAAGTCCACCATCTCCAGTTCACTGGAGTATTCTTCGACGTGGTCGCCGACCATGCCCAGGTCCATGTCCCGGTCCAGTATCCGCTGGATGATGGTCCGGGTGTTTCCTATCACCAACTTGACGTGTATCCCCGGATAGACCTGGCGGAACCGCCCCACCACCAGGGGCAGCACGTACTCGCCGGGCGTGGTGCTGGCGCCCAGCAGCAGATGGCCGGACTGGAGGTCTTCCATCTCCTGGACGGTGTCCATCAACTGGCTGGAAAGCGCGAAGATCTGTTGGGAGTAAGCCAAGACCGCATCCCCGGATTCGGTGATTCTCAGACCGCGAGGCCGGCGGTGAAACAGGGTGATGCCCAGGTATTTCTCCAGTTCTTGGACCTGGATCGACACCGCGGGTTGGGTGATCTCCAGCGCCTCGGCGGCCCGGGAGAAACTGAGGTGGTTGGCCACCATCTGGAAGATATAAAGCTGGTGGAAGTTCAACTGGCCGGTGGCGGGTCCGCCGCCGGAGGTGCGTTTATTCCGTCCGGCCATGACCGTTAGGCCGTGCCGATCAGGCGCTCGATCCGGAGCAGCCGCGCCAGGTTTCCCGTAGTCACCCGTGCCACCTCTTCAACCGGGATGCCTTTGATCTCGGCAAGGGTCTCGGCCACCGATTGGACGTGTCTTGGCTCCGTCCAGTTGGTGCGGTATTTCTTAAAAGGCTGCGGCGCCGCGTCCGTCTCCAGGACGATATTTTCCAAGGGGATAACCTTGGCGACTTCCTGCAATTCGGGCAACCGGGTCAGGGGCCGTGCCAAGGAGATATAGAAACCGCAATCGATGGCTTCCCGGGCCGTGGCCTCGTCGGCCTGGAAGTAATGCATCGCCCCGCCGACCTCGCCGGCATTTTCCTCCCGCAGCACCCGGAAGACCTCTGCGTGGGACTCCCGCGAGTGGAAGATGATGGGCAATTTCAGGCTGCGGGCCAGGCGGATGTGCTCCCGGAAGACCTGGTACTGGGTGTCGTGGTCTGGCGAAGTGGGCAGGAAGTCCAAGCCGACCTCGCTGATGCAGACCACTTTGGATGACGACTTGGCCATCCTCTCAAGCTCGGCGTAGACCTCGCCGGTGACTTGCTCGTGGGCCTCCATGGGGTGGATCCCAACGCCGGCATAGAGGGGTTCGAACTGCTCGGCCAGGTTGATACAGTCCTGAGTGGACTGAGATGTGGTCCCGGCGCATACTGCGAACGCCACACCCGCTTCACGGGCCCGGTCCAATATCTCGGGCATCTCCGAAGGGGCGTAATGGTCCAGGTGGGTGTGGCAATCTCCCAGCAGATAATCGCTAGGCATTATGTTTTGCACCGTCGGTTAATCGATTCGGTTCCGGCGACAAACTCCCACAACCCTTCACTCCAAAGGAATCTTATACTACGGCTGCGGACCGGGGTCAAATATTGGCGTATATCGAGAAATGTTTATCGAAATATGCCGATTTATAGCCAAGCATTTTCGGCTAAGCACGAGCAATGGAGCCAAAAATCCTTGCCGGTGGGCATTTTGAGTTTTGTCAATTCTGCCCTCGGAAAGCGAATGCATCGGCCAATTACGAAACTCGTTGACACTCTCAAACCCCAGTGGTAGCATAATTGTTGACCAACTTGGTCGACAATCATTAATAACCGGTCAGCTTGACCTGAAACCGGTCGATTTAGCCTCAAATCAGACCCACCGCCCGGACCCATATGTAGGAGTGATCGATGACCGCACCCAAGGTCATTTCCCGGAACGCCACTTCCAGTGAGCTGGACTCCGACTACAAGTGGGGTTTCACCATTGACATCGAGTCCGACCTCGCCCCCAAGGGGCTGAACGAGGATATCGTCCGGCTGATCTCCGCCAAGAAAGAGGAGCCGGAATGGCTGTTGGAATGGCGGCTCAAGGCGTACCGCCATTGGCTAAAGCTAAAGCAGCAAGCGCCCAAATGGGCCAACGTGGAATATCCTCCCATCGACTACCAGGACATCTATTACTACGCGGCTCCCAAGTCCGACGCGCCCAAGAGTCTGGATGAGGTCGATCCAGAGATATTGGAGGCATTCGAGAAGCTGGGCATCCCCCTTCAAGAACGGGAGCGCCTGGCCGGCGTCGCGGTGGACGCGGTATTGGACAGTGTGTCGGTGGCCACCACCTATAAGGAAACGCTGGAGAAGCAGGGCATCATCTTCTGCCCAATGAGCGAAGCAGTCCAGAACCATCCGGACCTGGTCAAGAAATACCTGGGTTCCGTGGTGCCCTACTCCGACAATTTCTACGCCACGTTGAACTCGGCAGTCTTCAGTGACGGCTCCTTCGTTTACATCCCGAAGGGCGTGCGCTGCCCCATCGAACTGATGACCTACTTCCGCATCAATCAGGCCGACTCCGGCCAGTTCGAGCGGACCTTGATCATCGCCGAAGAGGGCGCCTACGTCAGCTACCTGGAAGGCTGCACCGCCCCCGCCAGGAAGACCCACCAACTCCACGCCGCAGTGGTCGAGCTGGTGGCCTTGGATGACTCCGAGATCAAATACTCCACCCTCCAGAACTGGTTCCCCGGCGACAAAGACGGCAACGGCGGGGTCTACAATTTCGTGACCAAACGCGGCATAGCCCACAAGAACGCCAAGATTTCCTGGACCCAGGTGGAGACCGGCTCGGCCATCACCTGGAAGTACCCCAGCGTGATCTTGGACGGGGACAACTCGGTTGGCGAGTTCTACTCGGTGGCCCTGGTCAACAACTACCAGCAGGCCGACACCGGCACCAAGATGAT
>CAYMZL010000190.1:0-5219 GCA_964394825.1 uncultured Dehalococcoidia bacterium
AAGACGGGCCACTCGGGGATGTTCAATCGAGTGAAATTCGGGATGACTCATGTTTAACCTACTCCAACACTCCATCCTCTTCCAGCGAGTTGTACTCGTCGTCGGACAGGCCGATGAGGTCTTTGAGGACGTGGCTGTTGTGTTCGCCCAACAGCGGGGCCGGCGTATCCAGGCTGCCCGGACTCAATGAAAAGACCATCTCGCTGGCGTCGGTGGCGTAGGGCCCGATCTCGGGGTGGTCCAGCCACTGAAAATGGCCCCGGTGCTGCAGTTGGGCATCGTCGAAGAGGTCCCGGCAGTCGTTGACCACCCCCGCGGGGACTCCGGCGCTCTGGAGGGTCTCCATCAGCGCTCCGGCCTCCCAGGAGGTGGTCCAGCCGGACAGCAGCCGGTCCAGTTCGTCCTCTTTGTCCTTTCTGCCCAGTAGGGTGGCTAAATCTGGGTTGTAGGGCCAGCCGGCGCCATCGGGCGCGATGGTCCGTTGCAGCCCTTCCCAATGGGCGTCGGAGAAGCGGCCCAGGGCGATCCAGCGGTCGTCTCCGGCGCAGGGGTAGACGCCGTGGGGAGCCGCGCCTGGGTCCCGGTTGCCCATGCGGGACTGCTCCCGTCCGTTGACGGCGTAGTCCAGCAGCACCGGCGCGGAGAAGTGCAGCGTGGTCTCCAGTTGGGACATGTCGATGTGGATGCCCTCGCCGGTGCGGCGGCTGCGGTCCAGCCCGGCCAGGATCGCGGCCACGGCGAACCGGGGGACGATGAAGTCGGTGTAGGCGCCGTAGGGGTTGACCGGGTCCCGGTCGGGCCAGCCGGTCAGGTTGGTCAGGCCCACCAACGACGACAGCACCGGCCCAAAGCCCGGCTGCCTTTCCATGGGCCCTCCCCGTCCCATCATGGAGGTGCTGAACATCACGATGCCCGGATTGACCGCTTTAAGCTGCTCGAAGCCAAGCTCCCAGCTTTCCATGGTGCCGGGGGTGAAATTCTCGGTCACCAGGTGGGCCCACTTGGCCATGCGCAGCATCAACCCGCGGGCCCTGGGGTGCCGCATATCGACGGATATGCCCATCTTGTTGGCGTTGTAACTGGCGAAGTAGGCGCTGCGGTTGATCCCGGAGATGCCGTCCTTGAAGGGAGCGGCGCGGCGCAGGGTGCCGGGCCGTTTGGCCGACTCCACCCGCACCACGGTGGCCCCGTACTCCCCAAGGTACTTGGTGGTCATCGGACCAACGGCAACCCAGCAAAAGTCCAGAACGTTGATCCCGTCCAGGGGTTTTCCTGCTGGGGGGTGGTTTGATCTTGGTTGGGCGGTCATCAGATCACCCCATTCCGTTTCAGGGACTGAATCTCCTGGCCGGAAAGGCCCAACTCACCCTGGTATATCTCCACATTGTGTTCGCCGATCAGCGGCGGCCTTCGGTAAAGGCCGGCGATATCACCGCCGTCGCCCGACTTTACGAAGGCCCCCGGATACTGGACAGCCACACCCAGTTCCGGGTGCTCCAACTCTTTGAAATACCCGCGGGCTTCCAGTTGAGGGTGGCCCTGGAGGGCGGACGGGGTGGCCACCGGGAACAGCAAGATCCGGCGGTCCAGACTACCCTGTTCCAACTCGGCCCTGGTGTGGCCATTGAAGAAATCTCCCAGGGGCCCGCCCAGTTGGGCCATCAGTTCCGGAGTGATTGCCCCGTACCCCATCTCTTCCCAGTCGATGGCCTCCAGTTCGGTCACCTCGAAACCGTCCTCTTTCATCCAGTCCAACAGGGCCCGCGTGCTGTAGGCGACGCTCCCTCCCTGGACCATATAGTTGACATAACCGTCTTTGCAGGGCCAGTTGATGCGCACCCGGTTCTCGCCGGAGGTCTGCCGGTAGACGCCCATGCGCTTCAGGACCGTCCCTTCGATATCCCATATCTGGGGCGCGTGGGCCAGGGTCTTGGCCACCGCCTGCTGGCAGGAAACGTCCACGTACTGCCCCTCTCCGGTGGCGGCCTTGTAGGTGTGGGCCAGCATCGCGGCAGTGGCTCCGGCGGCGCCGCCGTGGAGGTAGAAATGGGGAAAACTGATCCGGATGGGCGCGCGGTCATCGTCGCCGGTCAGGTACATGAACCCGCCCAGGGCCATGCCGACGATGTCTGACGCTTGATAGTTCGAGTAGGGGCCGTCCTGCCCAAAGGGTGTGATGGACACCATGACCAACTTGGGGTTGATGCCGGCCAGGTGCTCGTAGCCCAGGCCCAGTCCGTCCAGATAGCCGGGGGCATTGGACTCGATGAGGAAATCGGCCTCGGCCACCAGTTTCTCCAACAGGGCCCGGCCGTCCTTCTGTTCCAGGTCCAGGGTGATGCTTCGCTTATTGGCGGCGTAGGCCCACCAAAAAAGGCTTTTCTCGGGGCGGGGGTCGTCGCCGTAGAAGGGTCCGATGTTCCGGGCTGGGCTGCCGCCTGGAGGCTCGATCTGGAGCACGTCGGCGCCCAGGTCGGCCAGTATCTTGCCGGCAAGCAGGCCGCGGTCGTCGGTGAGGTCCAGGACTCGGTAGGGCGCGAGCAGGAAGTCGATTCCCCCTTGGGCACCAGGCATGGTCACTCCAGGGCCGGCAGATTCTCAAGGCATTATTCCGCTGGTATTGTAGCGGCTGGGCGGCTCGGCGGCTCGCCGCTTTTTCTAGGGCTACGGGCGGGTTGTTGGAGAGTTTGACTTACTTGTTGGGAAAACTCTGAGGTTGTAGGATGGAGATAATGAACTTGTGGTTCTCGATCGCTGGGTTGAGGACGATTGGGAAGTAATGTCCACTAGGACCAACTGGTACAACGAACATCCGGCGGCCTGCACCTGCGCTTTCTGCAATGAGAAGCGGACCATGCAGCCCGAGACGGGCAAGATCGGCCGCAACGCCAAGTGCCCTTGCAACAGCGGCAAGAAGTACAAACGCTGCCACGGCAAATAACCGATAGAACTGGGTCCCGGCCTAGAATAGCGGGTGTGCACCCGAAGGAACGGCCTAACAAAAACGTAGGGGCACGGCAATGCCGTGCCCCTACGTTTTTGGAACTAAATATTTGTAATCGCCGTGCCCCGACGCCGTTTCCGGAATTTCGT
This sequence comes from uncultured Dehalococcoidia bacterium, assembly GCA_964394825.1. GTDB lineage: Bacteria > Chloroflexota > Dehalococcoidia > Lucifugimonadales > UBA3495 > UBA9611. Next base: position 3,094 of record CAYMZL010000190.1, read on the forward strand.
TCTCTTAGCCCTTTTCGCTGGAGATCTTGACCTCGAAGTTGGCCAGTTGTCCCGGTCCCATGATGTAGGCCGGGGGAGGCCCGGCGTGGGCCTGCTTGAAGGAATCGCTCTGGGTCCAGTTCTTGAAGTCTTCCTTGGAATCCCAGCGGGTCACCACCAGGTATTCCTCGTGGTCTTCGTCGGCCTCCAGCCTCCATAGCTCGAAGCTTTTGAAGCCCGGTTCCTTCTCGACCCCGCCCCGCTTTTCAAAGACCTCTTCCATCTCGGCGCCGTGGCCCTTCTGGACTTTGATACGGTTGGTTACTGCGTACATATCTCCACTCGCCGCCGGTCATATACGGCGCATCTTGTCGGCCGGACGGATAGATTCTCTCGCGTTTCAGGGGTGGGGGCAAGCCTGAAACTAAAAAGCCAGTTGGTAGACCAGCAACCCGAGTACCGCCCCGGCCGCCGCGCCCACGGAGCCGGCTTTCATGCCGATGGCCATCAGCTCACCGCAACTGACGACCTCGTGGTGCCGGTATTCGGGGTCCAAGGCCCTGGGCAGCCGCATGCCCAGGTCCCCGCGGACCAGCAGCGTGCCGAGGACAGCGGCGATACCGCCGATAATCGCGCCGAGGACGAGGGCCAGGACTACCATTGCCGCCTCCGGGTGTCCCCACGGCCAAGAAAGTTGTGCATTACAGGCAGTGGGTTACATAAGTTTAGTCGGGCGGCGGTGGGCAATTCAACGCTGCACATGGCATTGTCCGGCCAATGGTTGATGCCGTCAGGCGGGAAAGGCTAGAACCATAGGATGTTTCCGCCATGGAATTCCGCTGAATATCAGTTGAATATTGGAATTCGCCCCTTCAAGCCTGAAGTTGTGCTGTGTGGCCGGCCCGCCCACGAGCAGATCAAGCCGATGTGCCGGTTGGTCATTCTTTGGTCATTCCACGGTGCAACCTCGAAGCTCAACCCCGGAGATCAATGAGAGCATCCTGTCCCCCCGCCCCTTCATCGATACCGTCTGGCCTTCGGAAAGCGTGAGCATGACCTGGTCTTCCGTATCGCTAAAATGGCAGCGGACGCCTGCTTCCAGATCCACGTACGGGGTATACAGAAAAGCTCGATAGATCTTGCTGATCACCCCGGTAACTATGATTACTTTTCCTTTGTACTTCTCGCTCGCCGCAGGTTCGTTGGCTTCATACTCGGCGAACAATTGGACGGCCGATACCCGAAATTCGGCGTCCTGGCCGGCGATCGACTCCGCGATGCCGGTTTCCGTCTCGCATGCGGCCAATATGGCCAGCAGAGCCAATAAGACCGCCGCGAAAATCATTTTCATAGGCATGTCTGAGTTCCAGCTATATCCGGCCGACTATCTGGGCGAACCTAGCTTATCATGGTCCCGGTACGGGTTAGCTTTTTGAAATGAGGGTGCCGGTCAGGTACGGGAACCTTTTGGCGCTTTGCTCCGTCTGTAATACTGAACACCATTAGTTAGGGTTGCCGGAGGACCGAATCGTGCGTATCAGATGGTTTTTATTCTTGGCCGGACTACTTCTCGCGACGGCCGCGGCCTGTACGTCGGGACGGTCCGAGACTCCCGTACCGGGCGATGCCATGGGTACGCTGGCCGGTTCGGTTGCCATCGGGCCACTGTGCCCGGTGGAACCATGCTCCAAGGAGATTGGAGACACCTACTCATCCAGACACCTCCAACTTCGGAACAAAGCGGCGGACAACATCGTGGTCCTCCTAAACCAAGACGGTACCTTCCGCACGCTGGTTCCGATCGGCGAATACGAAGTACATCTCAGCAACTGCGATTTCCTCGGCTGTTCCGGTTTGCTGTGGGGGAGCACCTGGGTGCAGCCGGGTCGCCCCGTGTCCGACACGCCTCGCACGCCGGTGCTCGTCGAGCTGTTTACATCTGAGGGCTGCTCGAGCTGTCCGCCTGCGGATCAGTTGCTGATGCTGCTCGACGCGCAGCAGGTCGTCGCCGAGGCGTTGGTGATTCCGCTGAGCGAGCACGTCGAGTACTGGAACGGCCTTGGCTGGCGCGATCCGTTCTCCGCGCCGACGTTTACGAAGCGGCAGCAGGCGTACGCAGATGTGCTGACCGCCGGCCTGCTCTACAC
>CAYMZL010000191.1:0-1845 GCA_964394825.1 uncultured Dehalococcoidia bacterium
AACGCCAAACGGCCAAATGGGAGTAAGGGAGCTAGAAACGCAGGAAAAGCGAGAGCCGAGACAACCTCATGGAAACGCGGCGAGCCGCTACTCGTCGGGGTCCGAGTCCAGCTGTCCGCCCATCTCGCTCAGGAACTGCTCGATCTCCGGGGACAACTGCGTGGTGGTGGCCGGCTCCTTGGTGGAGGACGAAGATTCCTCTTCCGAGTCAACCTGGGCGTCGTAGTAGGCTTCCATCTGCTGGATCAGGGTCTTGAGCTCCGTGTTCCGGTCGAGGGTGGAGTTCAACTCCCGGTACTGCCGCTGTCCCCTTCGCACGGGGGCCAGGTCGGCCGGGATGCTGTCGTAGACCGAAGACAGGACCTCAATCATGCGTGAGGTCCCGGCGTAGTCCTCTTCCAACTGCACGTACTGGGGCAGGTGGACCATGAAGTTGATGGACTCGATGTCGGCCTTCTCGATCCCTTCCGAGAGCAGGTTCATGATCGTGGTGGGGCCCTGGTAGGTGCTCTGGCGAATCTTGAAGTTGGGCACCGGGCGATTCTGTTGAACGTCGCCCAGGCTGCCGGTGACCAAGAGGGGACGGGTGTGGGGCACCGCGTCGTACATGGCGCCCACCCGGCAGTAGCGCTTTATGTTGAAGTGGTTCACGACTTCCAAGATGGAGTCAGTGTAGTCCTCGCCGTTGGAATGGGGCTCCATCAGGTGCAAGAACAGGTAATCCGGCCCGTCCTCGGTGATGGCGTAGCGGATGATGCTGTTGGGTATCTTAATCTCACGCTTGCCGTCAACCAGCCGCATGTTGGGCCGGTAGCGGGTGAAGTCAAAGAAGGTGCCCGGGCGAGCCAGGCGGCCCAGTTCCTTGGAACCCATGAACCGTTCCAGGCGGTTCAGCGTGAGCGTGCCCACGCTGCCCACGTCGACCCAGGGACGCACCATGGCGAACACGTGGGGGTCTTTCAGCTCGGGGAGCGGCTCATTCAATTCAAAGGCGCCGATACGCATAGGCTCATCTTGCCAGAATAGGTTCGGATTTTCAAGTCCCGTTTCGCCCTCGGGCCACGCTTGAGCCTGCCTTGCCCCAGACACAAACGGGCTCACTCAAGCCTGGTTCAACATGGTGTCCGCCGAGCCCAGGCCCTCCAGGGCCAAGCCGTAGCCCAAGAGATCGTGCATGAGCCGTTTTACCACCTGGGTCATGGCCACCCGGCTGTAGCGCAGCACGATGTCCGATTGCTGGGCCATCTGCTCCGCCAGGGCCCAGGCGCGGGGCAGCAACTCGGCCTGAGGCAGGACCTCGTTCACCAGCCCCAGGGTCTTGGCCTCTTGGGCCTCGATCCGTTGGCCGGTGAGCAGGAAATAACGGCCCCGGTTCAGTCCCAACAGCAGGGGATAGACGATGTGCATGCCGTCGCCGGGGACGAGACCGCTCATGAAGTGGCCTGAGTCCTGAAATGCGGCGGTCTCCGAGGCAAGGACGATGTCGCAGAGCAGCGGGATCTCCGAGTGGCGGAGGGCGGGTCCGTTGATGGCGCTGATCATGGGGACTTCGATATCCAGCAGGTTGGTCAGGAGACGCTTCCCTTCCCAATAGGTCTGGTCCCATTCCTTGGGCGCCCGTTTGGGGGTTCCCGCCGGAGTGCCGGGCGGGCCGGAGAAGGCATCGCCACTCCCGGTCATGATCACGATGCGGTTTTCGGGGTCGGCGCCCACATCGGCGAAAGCCTGAGGAAACTCACTATGGGGGCCACTTCCCCACTGCAGGGCCCCGCCATCGGTGTGGAAGGTCATCTGCAAGATTCCCTGCCGGCGCTCCATGCGGATGCTCTGGTATTTACCGGCGTA
>CAYMZL010000191.1:1945-5206 GCA_964394825.1 uncultured Dehalococcoidia bacterium
CCTCGGTTGAGGATAGACTGCCTCGTTAGGCGTCGGGGGCTCCGGCTTCCTCAGTCTCAGGATCAGGATCCGCAGGCGCGGACGCGTGGTTCTGAGTGATCAACGCCGATGGCGCCGCCTCTTTGGGCACGGCGTGATGGACCACGAAATTGGCCACGTCGCGGTAGAGGGGTTCGTCCAGGTTGCAGCCCCGCAACATGGTGAACTCCGGATCAAGCTCCTCCAGCATCTGCTTGACCTTGGTGTCGCCGTGGCGGGCGGCCAGGGCGTAGGCGAGCCCCCGGGTATCCCGGTCCTGGGAGCGCTCGTGTTCTTCACCCTCTTCCAATTCGATGTCGTAATCGACACGGTCGGCGATTGCCAGGGCCTCCATGGCCTGGCGCCTGGAGGTGTCGATCTCTTTGATCAAGGTATACAGCTCGATGACGGCACGGGCGGCCTGGCCCAAGAGATCGGGCACACGGTTCTGCTTGCCGGCGGCGGCCTGGGCCGCGTTTGTAGCTTGGGTCAGGGCGGATTCTTTGGCGCGGCGGCGCTCTTCCTCCCGTTGGGCTTTGGCCTTTTGCAGACGCAACTGGGGAGCTTCCGCGGCTAATGGCTGTAACCGCTGCATCTCCTTCTCCGCGGATTCAGCTTGCTTCAGCCGCTCTTGGAAACCCTCGTCGATTCCGTTGACCATGTTGACCATGTTGAATGCTCCTATGGATTGGCAGGGGGATGGATGACATCCAGCCCGGAAGAAAGGAAAGAAATGATTGCTGCCGGTGTGTGGGACCCCCGGGTGGACTGGAAACGGACGGCGCCCGTTGCTCCATCTTTGGATCATCGGTTTGGAACGGCGGCCCAGCCGCACTCGAGTCAACCACCCCCGCCCGCCGTAGACTGGATTGAAATCGCTGGTTGCCGCTGGGCAAGAGGCCCCATTCGCCGGATACGCGCAACCAAGGGCGGCAATCCGCGGCCCATTAAGTAATGATACTCAGCCGAACATCGCTTTCCCTGCGGGGACGGATACGGATTTTCCTTATTTTGGCCCTGGTCCACGCCTGCCTTGACCCGCGCAGACAGCTTGAATAGACTCCAATGGCACAGGTCCAAGGTAATCATCTCCCAATGATCCAGGCGGTCTTCAGGCGGTTTAATGATGCGTCGTGCCGCGTTCATCTACGAGGATGCCCTTTCCCGCCACGAGTTGCGTTCGGACCATCCCATGCGTCCGGTGCGCCTGCGCTACACCTATCAACTGCTGCGGGAATACGGGGCCTTTGACCATCCCGGGGCGGTGCTGCTCGACCCGCGTTCCGCCAGCGAAGAAGAGCTGGCCTGGCTGCACACCCCGGAATACGTCGCCGCCGTAAAAGCGCTTGGCTCCGGTTCCGGCGTAGTTGATCCCGCGCGGTTTGGCTTCAGCGGCCAAGGGGATAACCCGGTATATCCCAGGATGTTCGAAGCGGCGGCCCTGAGCACCGGCGGGTCGTTGCTGGCCGCCGAGATGGTCGCCAGCGGCGCGGTCGGCGCGGCCTTCAACATCTCGGGAGGGCTGCACCACGCCGCGGCGGACCACGCCTCCGGTTTCTGCGTGTTCAACGACCCGGCCCTGGCGGTCCACTATTTCCTGAACCGGGGGATGCGCGTCGCCTATGTGGACATTGACGCTCACCACGGAGACGGCGTGCAAGAAGCTTTTTACGCCGATGACCGGGTGTTGACCATCTCCGTCCATGAATCAGGGCAGTATCTGTTTCCGGGCACGGGCTCCGTGGCCGAATGGGGCGCGGGCGCGGGCCGCGGTTACTCGGTTAACCTGCCGCTGTACCCCTACACCGGCGACGATGACTACGTTGAGGCCTTCCGGCAGGTGGTGCCTCCTCTGGTCCGGGCTTTTGCGCCCGACGTGTTGGTGACCCAACTCGGCATCGACAGCTATCACAGCGACCCGTTAACCCACCTGCAGGTGACCACGGAGGGTTACATCGAGGTGGTGCGGCAGTTGGCGGCGCTGGGTCTGCCTTGGCTGGCGCTGGGAGGGGGAGGCTACGACGTGACCGCGGTGGCCCGGGCGTGGACCTTGGCCTTCGGGGTGATGCTGGATACCGACTGGCCGGACCAACTGCCCTCGGCTTTCGCCAGGGAGCACGGCGCCGGACGGTTGAGGGACGAGGTCAGCCCGGAGGTCCCGGGCCATATCAAAGTGGAAGCCTCAAGATATGTGGCGGAGACGGTTGCCGAGATCCGCCAGCAAATATTTCCAATTCACGGTCTGAGCACGTAGGGGCGGGTTTCAAACCCGCCCTGACACTCGTGATTGACGCTCGTGTCAGCCGAAACTTGAGTCTTGCTTGCGCTGGCATACCTCCCTGGTAGTCCGTTCGTATTGGTAACCGCCGTGGCATAGAGATAGGGCAGGTTGGAAACCTGCCCCTACGGGTGCCTTTGGCGCCGTCGTAGATTCGGGATAACCCTGCCGCTATCCACCCCGACGGGACCCGCTTGAATCCATCGGCATAGGCCATGCCAAACTTTTTGACCGGCTTCAATGTCAAGGCAGATACAATTCGGCGGGGAATCGCACGGTCTGACCGTGTAGCCGGGCGCAAGGCGGGCCGGTCGATTGAGCAATAAAAAAACGGGGGCTTAAGCCCCCGTTTCTGCTTCGAAGTCTGCGCCGGTTAGTTTACGTGCTGCTCTCGATTAAGCAGTTCCTTGGCTTCTTCGCCCACATTGGACTCCATGCTATCTCGCAGCGTCGAATAGACGGCTTTGTTAAGGGCGCCCATCATCCAGGTCTCGTAGTCGGCGTCCGTTTGGTAGGTGTTTTTGAGGGTTACCAGGCGCTGCAACAGGCTCAGGTAATGATACTGGAGAGGCGTCAGGTCCTTATCGATGCCCGACACCCTCCAGTCGTTGTCGGCTACTGGAGTGTCCAACTCAGAGTCCAAGTTCGACATGACCTCTTCGGTTTTGTCGTTGCCCAGGACCTCTGGGTCTGCTTGATCTTGTTGTCCGCTCATGCGATCTCCATCGGCCTAAACCTTCGATTCCTCGAGGCCGGTCCATTTTGGGGAGTCCATTTATTCATTAAAGAGTGCCGAGCTTTCGCAACAATTATAGCAGACCCGGTTCCTTTATGAACATGTCACTGAATCGGTATTTTTAGGTTCAGGGGGTATTAAGGCGCAATTCCAACCTGTTTCCAACTCATATTTTGCTCTCGCCTAATTACTACGATCAATCCGCCTAGGTCGGACTCCAGGTTATACC
>CAYMZL010000192.1:0-3578 GCA_964394825.1 uncultured Dehalococcoidia bacterium
GAGACGGCGGCGGTGCTGATCCTGCGGCGGTTCCTGGCGTCCCAGGGGTCTTGATTCACAGCTACGCCCCCATCCTAACCTTCCCCTGTGACGGGAGCTTGCCTCAAAACTGTCATTCTGAGGAGCGGAGCGACGAAGAATCTCCCATCAGTCGCTTTAGCAGACCCCTCGCTACGCTCGGAGTGACAGAGGGAGGCGTACATGGAGCAATGTCAGGGGCCATTATTATCACTTTTGAGGCAAAGCCCTGTAACGGGGGAAGGGACCAGTTCTCTCACCCTCGCCAGGGGGAGAGTTAGAGAGGGGGCCGGTTCGGGTGAGTCAAGGGACTCTCGCTGGCCGTTTACGCCGCCGCCGCATGCCTCGCCGCCAGGTAGCCAAAGGTCATGGCGCCGCCAAGCTCGCATCCCGCTTGGTAGCCGATGCCGTAGAAGTGGGCGCAGGTGCTCCCGCAGGCATAGAGTCCTGGGATCGGCCGGCCCCGCAGGTGTAGCACCTGCCCGAACTCGTTGGTCATGAGGCCCGTCGAGCTGGTGGCCGCAGGCTCGAGGGGAAGGCCGTAGTACAGAGGCTTGTTCAGCGGTCCCAGGTTTGGGTTGGGCTCATGCGTAAGGTCCCCACTGACAGAGTTGGCGAAGGGAAACTCGCCTCGGCCGAAGTCTTGGTCTTTTCCCACACCGGCGAACCGGTTGAAGCGCCGGACCGTTTTCCTTAAACCGTCGGCGCTGATCCCCAGTTCCCCAGCCAATCCGGCGACGGTTTCACTTCGAACGAGCCAATCGGGCACATCCTGGCCGGGCTGAATACTGCCCAAGCCATACTTGTCCAGGTAGGTCTGGTCGAAGATCAAGAAGCAGGGCACATTGACGTACCGGTGTCGCCGGATGTCGAAATTGCGTAGCGCGGCTCCAACCTCTTGTCCGATGGATTCGTCGGCGAACCGGTTGCCGTCCAGGTTTACCAAGATGCTGTGGGGGAACCCTGATTCGTTGTTGGTGACGCCTCGATGCAGGGGCCTTCCCTCGTGACTCTCTCCCGGGATGACATATAGCAGGTCCTGCTGAAACATCGGTTTGACGCTGATGGCGGCGCCGATCTCGCCCGCCATCACCACCGAGTCGCCATCCACGCTGGGTGGAAGGAGTGACTCGGTGGCGTGTATCTCGCTGAACCTCTGGGTCAAATATTCATTTCTGATATTGCTGCCGGTGGCCAGGACGACGCCTTTTCGGGCTGTTATGCGAATATCGCGGCCGCCTTTCCTGACCAGAACCCCTTGGACCCGGCCATCGTCCAGTATCAGAGACCGCACATCGGTCTCTAGGTGAATCGGGATATTCCGCCGCAGTACCGCACTCATCAGGTGTCCGATAAGTCCGGCCCCGAAAGTACGGATATCCTCGTCAATCCGCTCCCGGATAAGCTGCCGGTCCCACCCCTGAGGCCGCGCCCTGCCTCCCCAAGCGGCGATCTCTTCGAATGTCGCCCGGTGGGTGACCGCCGGACCAACCCTGAGATGTGTTTGCCATTCGCCCAATGATTTTGCCTCGAAGGGCCTAACCTGCAAGTTACGGCCTTGGCTCAGTGAACCGGGCGCCATGCCTTGGAAGTAATCGGGGAAGTCCGGCACGACATAGAAGGGTATTCCCACATCGTCGCAGAAAAATTTGAGGGCTTCAGGGGACGTTTCGATGTAGGCCCGGAGGTTGCCTTCGATCTCCTGGCCGGCGGCCAGGTGACGCAGATAGGCATAGGCGTCTTCGCGGGAATCCTCGATGCCCAGAGGCGGTTCCAGATGGTTCTCCCCGACCCAAACTATCCCGTAGGAATAGGTCGTCCCCCCGCCGAATTTGTCGGACTTTTCAAGAATTATCGCTTGGAGACCTTGTGATTGGGCCGCCAGGGCGGCGCAGCTTGCTCCCATCCCTGAGCCGACGGCGATGATGTCTACTTCCAGGTCCGGGTTGAGATTTGAAGCTGCCATCACGTCACTCCTTCTTGACCGGGAATTCGAATATCATACAGCAGCGTCCATAGATGCCCCGCCGCCGTGCGACGCACTGAATAGGGGCCTACAATGACCAACGGGTCCAAGCGCCCCCAGCCCCAATCAGATACTAGAAATACATCTGGGAGAACCCGCCATGACCACCGCCAACGGCAAGGCCGAGACCGTAATCAAGAACGCCAACGTTTTGACCATGGATTCGCAACGACCCAGGGCACAGGCGTTGGCCATGGTCCACGGAAGATTCGCCGGGGTGGGCAGCAACGAGGACATAGAAGGCCTGGTGGGGCCGGGCACCAAGGTATTGGACCTGGGCGGCAAGACGGTGCTGCCGGGGTTCATCGACGCCCACATCCACGTGTTGAACAGCGGCGTCCGCCACGTGATGGCCGCCGACTGCGACCTGCCCACCGTCGCCCAGGTCCAGGCCGCCCTGGGCCAGCGGGTCGAGAAAACGCCGGCCGGCCGATGGGTGCAGGGCTTCAAGTTCGACGACACCAAGACTGACCGGACCCCATCGAACGATGGACGCCACCTCTACCGGGATGACCTGGACTCGGTGAGCACCGCCCACCCCATCCTGGTGGCCCACCGGGCGGGACACGTCTACTACATGAACTCCGCGGGCCTGGAGGCGGCCGGGTTCAACGACGAGACCCCCGACCCGCCGGGAGGAAGGCTGGGCCGGGACCCGGACACGGGCCGGTTGAACGGCATGATCTTCGAGCGCGCCATCGACCCGGTGCGCTTTGGCCTCATTCCGCCAGAGAACGAAGATGTGCGCCGCGAAGGGCTGAGGACCATCTGCGGCATGCTGAACCGGGTTGGCCTGACCAGCGTCCACGACGCCAGGGTGACGGCGGAGGAATTTCAGACCTATCAGGACGGGAAGGCGGCCGGCGAGCTGAGTCTCCGGGTATACGCCCTGATGTGGTACCCCCAGTTTCCCGCCCTTCGGGACGCCGGCATCAAGTCCGGCCTGGGGGACGACCGGCTCCGCATCGGCGGAATCAAGATGGTGGCCGACGGCGCCATCGCCACCCGGACCGCTTACCTGTCCCAGCCCTACGAGGGCACCCAATGCGACCACGGCATCCTGGCCATGGAGCAAGACGAGATAGAAGAACAGGTGATGGCGATGCACCGGGCCGGTTTCCAGGTCTGCATCCACGCCAACGGCGACGTGACCATCGACATGGTGCTGATCGCCTACGAGAAGGCGCAAAAGGCCCACCCACGGGCCGACACCCGGCACCGCATCGAACACTGCACTTTAGTTAACCCGGACCTGCTGGGGAGAATGAAAGCGCTTGGCTGCATCGCGACACCCTTCTGCACCTACGTGTACCACCACGGCGAGAAGATGCGCTACTACGGCGAGCAGCGGTTGGAGTGGATGTTCGCCCAACGGTCTTTCATCGACAGCGGGGTTGTGTCCACCGGGGCCACCGACTACCCGCCCGGTCCCTTCGAGCCCCTGCTGGGCATTCAAAGCTGCGTCACCCGCACCGACAGCACCGGCAAGGAATGGGGCGGAAACCAGAAAGTGTCCGTCGAGGAGGCCCTGCGG
>CAYMZL010000192.1:3678-5193 GCA_964394825.1 uncultured Dehalococcoidia bacterium
AGGAGCCGTTTGCCGTTCTGGGTGACCACGCTTTCGGCCAGGCTGTAATCAAGTTCGCCGGCCTCGCTGCCCGAGCGGTTGCAGACCATCACCGGCAGTCCGGTGTCGGCCGACCGGGCCTCCCACTCACCGTCGGGCCCGCAGTGGCCGGGGCCCCAGGACACCGGTGAGACCAGCAATTGAGCGCCCTTGTCCTTGAACACCTGGGCGATCTCGTTCTTGTAGGCGTCGGCGCAGATCAGTATCCCAGTCTTGATGCCGTCGCATTCGATGGGGTCGATCTTCCAGCCGCTGGTGGACCAAGACTCGGCCCCGCCCAGGGCTTTGACCTTTCGGTGCTTGCCGATGATCTGGCCGTTCCGGTCGATGACGAAAACGGTGTTATACATCTTATCGGTGGCCGGGTCCCGCTCCGGGTGAGACAGAAAAACCGTCAGGCCGTGCTTCTTCACCAGCCCAAGGAACCCTTTCATCCATGGGTCGGGCTGGGGCAGTATCCAATCGGTGCCGATCGTCTTCATGAACAGGTAGCCGGGGATGCACAACTCGGGGGTTATCACCCACTGGGCGCCCTGTTGGGCGGCGACCTCGACGCCCCGCTCCACCAGCTTGCGGTTGTGGTCGATGTCGCTGGTGACCGGGGCCAGATGTAGGAACGAGATACGCAGCTTTCTCATCTCCGGGGGATTATAGCATCCAGCGTGCGCAGCACCTCCCGGCCTTGACGGCCAGGTGCCGTGACATCAGAATAAATAACGCGGCCTGTTTCGACCGCCGGATTCCCCCTCATTGATGCCCCGTAGTGTAGTGGTAACACGCCAGCCTTTGGAGCTGGAATCCCTGGTTCGAACCCAGGCGGGGTAGCCAGTCTTTGCATTCGTTTCCTTTTATTCCCAAGTCGCTGGCAACACTTGTAACCTCGACGTCATGTATCGTTTATGATACATTCAGGCTGGGTAATCTTGGCAGCGGAGCAATGGATGCCGACCGTCGCCAGAGAGGGGCAGTTTCGGTTTGTGGTGAACACCAGGGAAAACGACTTCGAGCCGCCTCACGTTCACGTGTGGGTCGGCAACGAAGATGTATGCCGGATCGAATTGAACAGCGGTAGGTTCATGGACACACCACCGCCCGGCGAATACCGGAACATTCTCCAGGCATATACCAGGCATGCTGAGGAAATGAGAAGGACCTGGGACGAAATTCACCACCGGTAGGGTGAAAATATGAGCGCAGTATTAGTTAAAAACGCTGAGCGGATGATGACCTCCGCGGAACCATTGCAGGAAGGAATTGAGGTTACCTTCGCCGACGACTTAAGGGGATTGGTTCCCTTTGCGGAAATTCACGAGGTCAATGCTGACGAAAAGCTCGCCAAGGTAGAGTTGCCGAACCCTTACGAGCTCGTTTTGCACACTAAATCCGGGGAAACAGTCGAGCTACCCTGGGACTTCGTTCGCCACTACTGCGACTCCTCCTACCGGTCTAGGATCGAGGCCGTCGCGCTGGCGGGTA
>CAYMZL010000193.1:0-5190 GCA_964394825.1 uncultured Dehalococcoidia bacterium
CGGCCCGGAGCACACGCGCCACGGGCGAGAGACAACTGGGTACGAGGACGTCCTTTCGTTGGTCTATTCGGCCCGCAGCCTGAACGCAGTATTAACCTCCGAGTCCGGTCGGCCCTACACCGTGCAGATAACACTGAACGGGGAATTTCTAACCGGGGAAAACAAAGGCCAGGACGTAACCATCGCCGCAAACGGCGAGAGCTTTTTGACCGTGAACGAACCCAGGATGTACAACGTGGTGGAGGCCCCGGCCTACGCCAAGGACAACGCCCTGACCATGAGCTCCAATTCAGATGATTTCGGCATCTTCGCCTTCACATTCGGCGTTTACCAGACAGGACCATGAATAGCATCAGACAGATAATCCCAAGACTCCGGATAAATTCCTCATTGGTGGTCCCGGTTTTGGCCACCCTCGGCATCGCCCTGGCAGTGGCCTGTGGTTCTTCGGCGGCGGCCACGCCGGCGCCCCGGCCTACCTCGACCCCGGCCGACCCCACGGCCATTACCCCAATCTTGGCCACCACCGTTTTGGAAGTGGGAGTGCAGCGGGTGGCGTTCCTTCTGACCACGTCCAAGGGCCTGATCAAAGCTCCCATTGCCTTGGTCACCCCGGTGTACCTGGACGGCGGCGGCACGCCGGGCGAGACGCCGGGCATTACGACGGAAGCGGCGTTCAACCTATGGCCCTACGGCGTTCGCGGGTCGTACAGCACCTACGCCAACTTCGACCGTGCCGGGTGGTGGCGGCTGGACATCCAGGTGGATAACCCCGGCGGCGTGGACCAAACTCAGATAGATGTGGAAGTGATGGAGAGATCGCCGGTCCCGGCGCTGGGGAGCGTGGCTCCGCTCAGTCTCACCAAGACCCTGGACGGCCGGGGAGACATCGAGAAGATAACCACGGACTACACCCCCGACCCGGACCTGTACCAGTTGACCATCAAAGAGGCGGTGGAGAACTCTTTGCCGTCGGTGGTGGTGTTCGCCAGTCCGGCCTTCTGCACCAGCCCCACCTGCGGGCCCCAGGTGGACACGGTTGGCGAACTGAAGGACGCGCGCCCCGGACAGGCAAATTTCATCCACGTAGAGATCTACGACAATCCCGACGAGATCCAGGGAGACCTGGACCGGGCCGAGATATTCAGCGTGGTTGATGACTGGGGCCTAACGTCCATCGAGGACTACTTCAACGAGAGTTGGGTCTTTATCCTGGATGCCAACGGGCGGATAGAGGACCGCTTTGAAGGCTTCGCCACACTCGACGAACTGGAAGCCGCTCTTCTGCGGGTGCTTCCCCAGGCTTAGAAGGGGAACCGGTCTAAGTCACGCTCCCTTTGGGTTGACAGTTAATCTGCCCCTCTCTACACTCCCAGAAAATACGAGCCGTCCTTCCAGTTGGAGGACGCAACCGGAAGGACGCATCCGGAAGGAGGGCCCAAATGGCCACGCAGCAAGCCGAAACTCCGCAGGCAGTCGCCCAGATGGTGGACGCCGCCAAAGCCTTTGTCAGCAGCCTGAACGGCCAGCAAAAAACCAAGGCGATATTCGATTACATGGACGGCGAGCGGGTGTTCTGGTACTACCCGCCGATGAACCGCCACGGCCTGCCCCTGCGGGACATGGAGCCCGCACAGCGGGACCTGGCGATGGCGGTGATGGCCAGCGGCCTCACGCCCGAGTCCTACGAACAAGCTAAGCTGATCATCGAGCACGAGGATGTCCTCGGCCCCTTGGAGAAAGAACGGGGCATCGTCTCCTTCAGACGCGATGTCGAACTCTATTACTTCACCATCTTCGGCGAGCCCGGCGGCAAGGACCCCTGGGGCTGGAGGGTAGAAGGGCACCATATCTCCATCCACTTCAGCATCATGGAAGACAAGGTCATCAGCACCACCCCCTTCTTCTTCGGGGCCAACCCCGCCGAGGTCCGGAAGGGCCCCAAGAACGGCCTCCGCATCCTGGGCGTCCGCGAAGACCTGGGCTTTGACCTGATGAATTCCTTGGACGAAAAACAGGTGGCCGAGTCGATAATCTGCGACGCCGCACCGGCCGACATCGTCACTTTCAACGCCTCCAAAGCCTCGTTAATGACCTACGAAGGTCTGCCGGCGTCCAAGATGAACGGCGCGCAGAAAGAATTGCTGATGGCTCTGGTCGCGGAGTACGTGAACCAGGTGCGCACCGACGTGGCCGAGCAGAAGCTGGCCGACCTGAAGAAAACGGGGCTGGACCATCTATACTTCGCTTGGGCCGGGCCCGTTTCCAAGGACGAACCCCACTACTACCGCATCCACGGCGGAGACTTCGTGGTCGAGTTCGACAACCGCCAGGACGGCGCGAACCACATCCACTCGGTCTGGCGCGACGTTGAGAACGATTTCGCGTCGGACGTGCTGAGGGAGCACCTGATCCTGTACCACGTCCTGTAACCCTCACGGCCGACTCCGGTCAAGTAGCCGGCGCCGGAAGGCGCCTCCGGCTAGCCTTGGTCCATTACGCTGCCATAACCCGGTGTGGGCGGTATACCCAGCTTGCCCAAGGTAGCCCACATGGTCACCTGATTGGCGGTGAAAACCGGGATGCCCAGGTCTGATTCCAGCTTCTGGACCACGTCCACGGTCCGCCAGTTGGTCCCGCTGAGGAACAGGGCATCCGCCTGTCCGGTGTCGATGTTCCGGGCCTCCCGGTAGGCTACCGCCGGCTCCAGATCGCCGATGGCCAGTCCCGACGCCACCGATAATGAGCGTTGGGAGACCACCTTTAAGCCAGGCACCGTCATCTCCAGAAACTCCTGCTCCATCAGGGTCATCTGCTCCGGATAGGGCGTCAGCAGGGCCAGCCGCTTGACCCCTGCCTGGGTCAATGCGGCGACGGCGGCGCTGGCGGTGGTGACCGCCGGGCAGCCCACCGTTGACTCCATCATGGTCAGCAGCTCGGCGTCGTACTCCGGCCCCTGCACCATGGACCCGGCAGTGTGGGCGAAGACAATCACGTCCAACCGCAGTTCGTCCAGAGACTTGGCGGCCCGGGGCAGATCGTCGTTCGTCTGCCGGACGACGTCGGCCCCCAATCGGCCGGCCAGACCCTCCGGACGGCCCAGGCGGGCGGCGTGTACCGAGACACCCTCCGGGGCCATCTGACCGAATTCGCCTTCAACCACCGTGTTGGGCGGCGAAACTATCACCCCGATCCGCGCACGCCATCCGAACATACTTCCTCCGTATCAGACTCGAAAGTCCTCTCATGCCCGTATCTCTGCCATTAGGACAATAGACGGTGCAATATAGCACCGGTGCGCGGCATTGGGTCAAGACACCCGCGATAACACCCCAGGAATATCCACGCTTGTGCGCCACTATACCCTCTGCTAGAATCTTCACGGACCTCGCTGGTTCGATGACTAGGGGCGCTTCAAGGACGGTGGCCGCCGCAGGGCCGCGGTTCCCAGGCGCGGACGAATCAGAAGAGGGTGAGTTCAGAACGGATTAGGAGGAATTTCCATGCCATCGTTTTGGGAGAATCTACGATTTCCCGGCGAGCGCGAAGTGGACGAAATGAGCGGCGCTCAGGGACTGGACATGGTGACCTACGTCAGCCATCCCTCGCCTTCCCAAGGCAACAGCTTCCCGGCGCTCATCGTAATCATGGAGGCATTTGGGGTTACCGGCCACATCGAGAAGGTCTGTGACCAGTACGCCGCCAACGGTTACGTTGCCATCGCCCCCGCTCTCTACCACCGCCAGCATCCCAATCCCAAGCTGGGATATGACGAGATGCCCGCGGTGATGCAATACATGGGAGCGTTGAAAGATGATGAGCTCGTCGAAGACATCAACGTTGCCATAGATTACCTGCAGAACCACTACCAGCGGACCGCCGGCCAGAAGATTGGCATCGTCGGCTACTGCGTGGGCGGGCGGATCACCTACCTGGCGGCCACCAGTTGCCCGGGCCTCAGCGCCGCTTCGGTCTACTATGGTGGACGCATCCTGGCGCCCTTCGGCGACGGCCCGGCCCCCATCGACCTCACCGCCAACATCAAGATCCCGGTGATGGGCAACTTCGGCGAAACCGACGAGAACCCCTCGCCGGCCGACGTGGCAACCATCGACGCGAAGTTGAAGGGCGCGGGAGTGACCTACGACTTTAAGTCGTACCCCGGCGCCGGTCACGGCTTCAACTGTGACGAGCGGGACAGCTACAACGAGCCGGCGGCCAAGGACGCTTTCACCCGCACCCTGGGTTGGTTCGACAAATACGTCAAATAGCCCTGGGGCCGTAACTCGAACACGACTGACCCGGACGGCGCGCCGTCCGGGTCTTTATTCTCTCTAGAGCAATGCCGTTCTTTTTAGTCGGCGTTTAACTCTTCATTGCTTGTTATCATCAGGCGCGGCGAATACAATGGCCGGTAACCAAACCACGCCCGGCCTGGGCCGGGCCGACCGGATTTCAGGGGAAGGCTAGAATGCTGAAAGCAGACCGGGACCAGATAATGGGGAACCTGCAAGAGGAAGAGCGGAAACGATTCCGGCAGTTCATCACCGATTACCGGACCAAGCGCAAGGCGGTCTCCCGTGGACCGACGCCGGCGCGGGAGATGCTGGACGCCGTTGGCGCAGACCTCACGGACATCCTGCGCCAGGCCATGGAAGCGGTGGTGGCCAGGGACGAGATGGGCCCCCATGTAGGCGATTCTCCCCCGGATTTCAACCTGAAGCGCATGGGTTCCGACGAGCGGGTCCGGCTGTCCAGCTTCAAGGGCCGGCGGCCCGTCGCCCTGATCTTCGGCAGTTACACTTGACCCCCCTTCCGCGCTCAGGTCGAGCGCATGGAGCAACTCTATAACCAGTACCAGGACCGGGTCGAATTCTTCGTGGTCTACGTTCAGGAAGCCCACCCCACCGACGGCTGGCAGGTTGAGTCCAACATCAGCGGAAACGTTCTGTTTCGCCAGCACCGGAATTACGAGGAGCGGGAAGAGGCTGCCCAGTCGTGCGCCATCGGACTGCACATCTCCCTCCCAACTCTGGTGGAAGAGATGGACAACGCCATCGACGAGGCCTACGGGGCGGCCCCGGAGCGGCTGTATCTGATCGGCAAGGACGGCAGGGTCGTCTACCACGGCGGCGCCGGCCCCCACTTCTTCGACCTCGACGAGTTGGATGAAGCCCTTCAGAGTTTGGA
>CAYMZL010000194.1:0-5173 GCA_964394825.1 uncultured Dehalococcoidia bacterium
AGGACGCCATCGACGCCGGGATGAACGAACTGGACGGCACCGGAGACAAGAGCAACCTGGGAGCCAACGCCGTACTGGCCGTGTCCCTGGCGGTGGCGAGGGCCGCCGCCGGCGTGGACCGCCGGGACGGTTCCATCTGGCGCTACTTGGCCGGCGGCGGGCGAGTCAGCCTGCCCGTTCCCATGTTCAACATCCTAAACGGCGGCAAGCACGCTTCCGATTCGGCCGATATCCAAGAGTTCATGGTCATGCCCACCGGGGTGAAGTCCTTCTCCGACGCTCTGCGCGCCGGAGCGGAGATCTATCACGCGTTAAAGACCCTTCTGGGCAACGACGGCCACAGCACCAACGTGGGCGACGAGGGCGGTTTCGCCCCCAGTCTGCCCTCCAACCGGGACGCCCTGGAGATGGTGCTGAAGGCCGTGGAAAAGGCGGGCTACACCCCCGGCAAGGACGTGCACATCGCCCTGGACGTGGCCGCCAGCGAGTTGTTCCATGAGGGGGACGGTGAGGGCGGCGGATTGTACGTTCTGGAGCGCGAGGGCGCCAGCCTGACCTCTGCCGGCCTGGTGCAGTTGTACCAAGAGTGGACCCGCGAATACCCGATCGTGTCCATCGAAGACGGTCTTTCCGAGGACGATTGGGCGGGCTGGACCAGCTTGCACGGCCTCCTTGGCGGCTCGGTCCAGATACTGGGCGACGACCTGCTGGTCACCAACATCGACCGCATCAAGAAGAGCATTGAGGTGAAGGCCAGCAACGCGGTCCTGCTCAAGCCCAACCAGATCGGCACCCTCTCGGAGACCCACGCCGCCCTAAAGATGGCCAGGGACGCCGGATGGGGCGCGGTTATGAGCCACCGCTCCGGGGAGACCGAAGACACCACCATCGCCGACCTGGCGGTGGCCTGGGACGTGCGTCAGATCAAGGCGGGGGCGCCGGCCCGGTCGGAGCGGGTGGCCAAGTACAACCGGCTCCTTCGCATCGAATCCGAACTGGGTGACAAGGCCCGCTACGCCGGCGAATCGGCCTTCGATTATTTGGGACGTTACTAGGAATATTCAAGCTGAAACAGGCGTCACACCCTCGCCCATCGAGGTATAACGGCCAAATGGGGTCCGGATGCGCTTTCCAACCTGTCCCACAGCAGGTATTATGTACCCGGCAAAATCGAGCTATCGGACATAACGTGGCCGGATCAGGCTGTCCCGTATCGAACGGAAAGTAAAAAGGATCACGAGGGGAGAATACGGAGGTAGAGCATGGTGACTCGGATCGGGATCAACGGTTTCGGTAGGATCGGGAGGTTGGTGTTGCGGGCCAACGAGAGCCGCAACGCCGGGAAGGTTGAGGTGGTTGCCGTCAACGATTTGACCGACGCGAAGACCAATGCCCACCTGCTGAAGTATGACACCAACTATGGCCGCTACCCCGGAAAGGTGGAGGCCAACAACGGTGACCTGATGGTGGACGGCCGGAACATCAAGGTCTTCTCAGAACGGGACCCGGCCCAGATCCCCTGGTCCGAGATGGGGGTTGAGCTGGTGGTCGAGTCCACCGGAATATTCACCGACGCCGATCAGGCCGCCGGCCACCTGAAGGGCGGCGCCAGCAAGGTAATCATCTCAGCGCCGGCCAGGGGCGAGGACCTGACCGTGGTCTTGGGCGTGAACGAAGACCTCTACGACGCCGGCAAACACCACATCATCTCCAATGCGTCCTGCACCACCAACTGTTTCGCCACCATGGTCAAGGTGCTCCACGACAGTTTCGGCATCGAGCACGGCCTGATGTCCACCATTCATTCTTACACCAACGACCAAGCCATCTTGGACCAGCGCCACGGCGACCTGCGGCGGGCCCGGGCGGCGGCGGAGAATATCATCCCCACCAGCACCGGCGCGGCCCGGGCGGTGGGCTTGGTTCTTCCAGAACTGAACGGCAAATTGCACGGCGTTGCCTTCCGGGTGCCCACATCCACCGGCTCCATCACCGACTTCACCGCCGTCCTTTCAAGGGACGTGACCGTCGAACAGATCAACGAGGCCTATCAAGAAGCCTCGGCAGGCAAGATGAAGGGCATCATGGAATACAGCGACGAGCCTCTGGTCAGTTCCGACTTCAAGGGCAACCCACATAGCTGCATAATCGACGGATTGTCGACCATCGTCATGGAAAAGAGGATGGTCAAAGTGATGGGTTGGTACGACAACGAGTGGGGTTACTCCTGCCGCACCGCTGACCTGGCTGTCTTGATGGCCGAAAAAGGCATCTAAGGTCCCGGTCCATCCGTAAAATAAACGGGGCTTCTGAGAGCTCTTAGAGACTTAATAAAGTCCCCCGGCCCCAATAAGATGGGTAGGCGGGGGACTTTTTCATAGTGGGAAGGGCAAATATAATGCTGAACACCGATATGTCGTGCTCCACCCGGGAACCCTGCCACTATCCGTAGCCTGAAGGACTGGCCGTGGCGTTTAGGTCCCAACATCTACTGAGCTTTGGCGGCCGGGTCTCCTGGTCCTTTTATCTGTTGCTGGTCATCTTGGTGGTGGCCCTCGGCCTGCGGTTGAACGGTGTGAACTGGGACCAGGGGTATGGTTTTCACCCCGACGAGCGGGACATATACATGCGCGCCGGATGCATGTACGACCTGCTTGCCGATGCGCCCAACGCCGGGGACTGCGGCTACCTACAGAGGGAGCCCGATGCCCAGCCGGGACTGCCGGGCATAGGCACGCTGCTCGACGCGGACCGCAGCCCCCTCAACCCCCATTGGTTCCCGCTGGGCAGCATCCTCATCTACTTGATGGTGTTCTTCCGCTCCATAGCGGAACTGTTCACCGACTTTAACGCCCTGGACATGCGCTACTTCGGCAGACCGTTGTCCGCCCTGGCCGATGTCGGGACCGTGGCCATGGTCTTCGTATTGGGCCGGAAGCTATACGGCAGGGGCGTGGGACTGCTGGCGGCGGCCCTCACCGCGGTGGCGGTGATCCACATCCAGAACAGCCACTTCTTCCGTCCCGAGACCTTCTCGGTGTTCTTCACCCTGGCCAGTTTCTGGGCCATGTGGCGGATGGTGGAACGCAAGCGGCTGCGGGATTCGGCGCTATTGGGGCTGATGTTGGGACTGGCCATCGCTCCCAAGGTGAGCATCCTGCCGATATTGGCTCCCTTGTTCCTGGTCTATTGCTACCGGGTCTTGGACGAGGTCGAAGGCCATTGGTCCGTGATAACTCCGGAATTGGTGCAACGCGTCTTCGGCCACGCCGCCCTGGCCGGGGTGGTTGCGGCGGGGGTGTTTTTCATCACCTCTCCCTACGCGATCTTGGACGTCGGCGCATTTGTGGGAGACCTGGCGGCACAGACCCGCATGGCCCGGAGCGCCGGACTGTGGCCCTTCACCATCCAGTACATCGACACGCCCGCCTTTATCTACCAGATACAGCAATCGTCGGTCTGGGGATTGGGGATTCCCCTGGGGGTGGCCGCCTGGTTATCCATCCCGTTCACCGTGGCGGCGGCCGTGATGATCAAGGCCAACCGGCGGGCCGACCTGTTCCTGCTTGCCTGGGTGGTGCCGGGATTCATATTCTTGGAGACCTTCGAGGTCCATTTTCTACGGTACGTTTTCCCCCTGATGCCGGTCATGATCATCATGGGCGCCAGGATGCTGCTCTGGATGGTAAAAGCCTCCCGTCCGCCGCCGGATCATCTGGTTCGGCGTGGCGGCGGCCCTGCCCGGTTCCTACCGTGGGCCTCGGTGGCGCTGGTGGTCTTCGTGGTGGGGGCGACCGCTTTCTACGCTCTGGCCTTCCAGCGGGTCTATGCAGAGGACCATCCGGCGGTTACGGCGTCGGAGTGGATCAACGCCAACGTGCCCCAGGGCACGTCCATCGTCAGCGACAACCACTGGGACGAGTTCGTGCCCAACCTCTACACCTATGACGTCTGGCAGTTCCCGGTCTACGAGCCCGACACCCAGGAGAAGATGGATACCCTGGCGGCGAAACTTGCTTCCTCAGAGTATTTGATCTTCTACAGCAGCCGGCCCTACGCCAGCGCCGCCCGCGCCCCGGACCGGTTTCCTTTCAGCAACCGGTATTACCAGCGCTTGTTCGCCGGCGGCCTGGGATACGAGCTGGACCGGTCATTCAACACCTATCCTGAACTGTTCGGCGTGTCATTCCGCGACGACGCCATCGGGCGGGCGGGCTTGGAACGGCCCGAGCCGTTAAACCCCTCACAGGACTCGTCCGTCGGCCTGAACTTGGGTTATGCCGATGACAACGCCGTGGGCTACGACCATCCTCAGGTCCTGATCTTCAAGAACTCGGCCCACCTGAGCGAAAAGAGTATTCGGGACCAATTCCGGACCCTGCCTCAGGCCGGAGCGCCCCGGCCCGGAGCACCCCGGCCCGGAGCACTGATGCTGTCCGAGGAAGACCTCGCAAGGCAGCAGGAAGGCGGGACATTCTCCGACATCGTGGACCGGGACGGTTGGACCAACAACGTGCCGGTCCTGGTTTGGCTGCTGGTGGTGGAGATCATCTACCTGGCGGCTTTGCCCTTCACCATGTTCATCTTCAAGCCTTTGCCCGACCGGGGGATCGTCCTGGCGCGAATACTGGGCCTGCTGTTGGTCAGCTACGTCGCCTGGCTCGCTGTGTCCTTGGGGTGGATGGACTTCTCCCGGTATGCGGTCTATACCGGCCTCGCCGTGGCGGCCGGGCTGTCCTTGGTCACGCTGGTCTTCCGCTGGGACGAGATAACGGGGTTTCTCAAAGAACATTGGCGCCTTTTGCTCTTTGGGGAAGCCTTGTTCTTGACCGCGTTCTTGGGATTCGTCCTGCTGCGCCATGCCAACCCCGACTTGTGGCACCCGATCCATGGCGGCGAGAAGCCCATGGAACTGGCCTACCTGACCGCGGTGGTCCGCTCCACCACCCTTCCGCCCTTCGACCCTTGGTTCGCCGGCGGCTATCTGAACTACTACTACTGGGGCTATTTCGTGGTCTCCGGTATCATTCGCGTCACTGGTATCCTACCCACCACTGCATTCAACCTTGCCGTGCCAATGTGCGTCGCCCTCACCGTCACCGGGGCCTACTCGTTGGTTTACAACCTGGCTGAGGGTGTGCGGCGAGCAAGGTTTGCGCCAGATATCGGCTCA
>CAYMZL010000195.1:0-5165 GCA_964394825.1 uncultured Dehalococcoidia bacterium
CGAAGGTCGGCGTGGAGATGATGACGTTGTCGCCGACGCTCACGTACATGCGCAGCAGCAGGTCGATCAGCTCATCGCTGCCGTTGCCCGCCACGATGCGTTCCGGATCCACGTTCAAGTAACCCGATAGCGCCCGGCGCAGGTTGCGCTGTCCGGGGTCGGGATAGTGGTTGAAATTCTGGAAACTGCCCAGGGCCTTAGCCACCTTTGGCGAGGGGCCGTAGGGGTTCTCGTTGCCGTTCAGGCGGATGATCTTCTCCGGAGGGATCCCGGCCCGCTCGGCCAGGACCTCCATCGGGTCAACGCCCTCATAGGTCTCCAGCGCCCGGATGTGGGGCAGCATCGACGGCATCTTCTGAGTTGTTTTACTCTGGGTCATCTCTGATTGCCTGCCTGACGGCCTTTATAATTTACGGTTTAGGCGCCTTTGGCCAGCGAATCCAGCCGGACCTGAATGGCGCTGGCGTGTCCGCTCAACCCCTCGGCGTTGGCGATGTGCACGGCGGCCTGGCCCAGCTTCTGAAACTCGGCGGGGCTGAGACCGACCACCGGCATGGTCCGCAGGAAATGGTGCACGCTCAGCGCGGAACCGAACCGGGCGGTGCCTCCGGTGGGCATCACGTGACTGGGTCCCGCGATGTAATCGCCCATGACCTCCGGGGAGAATTCACCCAGGAACAGGCCGCCGGCATGCTTTATCTTGCCGACCCAAGACCAAGGGTTGTCCACCAGCAGGCACAGGTGCTCCGGAGCGATGCGGTTCACCAGGTCCACGGCGTCTTCCAGCGAATCGACCAACACCACCCGGCCCTGGCGGTCCAAGGCTGCCTTGGCGATGTCGCCCCTGGGCTGGGTGGCCAACATGCGGTCCACCTCCGCCTCCACCTGATCGATCAATTTTTGACTGTTGGTGATCAAGATGGCGGTGGCCAGGGGGTCGTGCTCCGCCTGGGCGATGAGGTCGGCGGCGCAGAAGCTGGCGTTGGCGGTCTTGTCGGCCAGCACGATGGTCTCGGTGGGGCCGAACACGCCGTCGATGTCCACCTGGCCCTGGACCAGCTTCTTGGCGTAGGACACGAAGATGTTGCCGGGGCCGCAGATCTTGTCGACCTTGGGCACCGACTCGGTGCCGTAGGCCATGGCCGCGATGGCCGGCGCCCCGCCCACCTGATAAAGGGCGTCCACACCGGCGATCTCGGCGGCGACTATCACCGCCGGGTTCAACGCTTCTCCCCGTTGCGGCGGCGTGCAAAGGATGACCTCGCGGACGCCGGCCACCCTGGCGGGCACCGCGGTCATCAGAACAGTCGAAGGATAGGCGGCGCTGCCGCCGGGAGCGTAGAGCCCCACCCGGTCCAGAGGCCGGATCAGTTCTCCCAGGCCCTGCTTTCGGTCAACCCACTCGCTGGGCATGGTGGCTTCGTGAAAATCCCGCACCCTTTGGGCGGCCAGCTCCAGGGACTCCCGCAGTTCTTTGCTGACGGATTCCTGGGCCTGGGCCAACTGGGCTTCGGTCACCCGGAAATCTTCCAGGTCTGAGCCGTCCAGGAGTTTGGCGTAGCGCCGCACTGCGGCGTCGCCGTTCTCGCGGACGTCAGCCAGCATCTGATG
The DNA here is from genome assembly GCA_964394825.1 of uncultured Dehalococcoidia bacterium. Lineage (GTDB taxonomy): Bacteria > Chloroflexota > Dehalococcoidia > Lucifugimonadales > UBA3495 > UBA9611. The sequence continues at coordinate 1,612 of CAYMZL010000195.1, forward strand.
CACCGACTGCTCCGGGGTAACGCCCTTGCCGAAGGCCTCTTCGGTCCGGGCCAGAACCGACTCCGGCAGCGAGTCCAGGTCCAGGGGGTCGATGCGGACCAGAACGTTCTCGGCGTTCTGGACTCCATGTATCACGTTCAGGGGCAAAGGGTTACTCCATTATTCGGGGACTGGTATCCGGGCTCCGGTGAAATTGACGAAAACGATTTCACCCCCACTCTAACTGTCCCCCTGAAGGGGGAGAGAACTAGTCCCTTCCCCCGCTCCGGGGGAAGGTTAGGATGGGGGCACCGCGGAGAGTTGCAAGTCAATCTGGTCATGGTATCAGTCCGGCACGAACTCCCGGACCTGTTCGATGGTGGCGGCCACGGCCCGTTGTTCGTAGGCGGACACCTCACCCTCAGGGACTTTCTCGTAGACCTGTTCCAGACTGCGGGGCATCCCATCCAGGAACCGCTCCACGGTCCGTTGCACGTCTTCATCATCACGATACAGCCGGTTCAGGGCCCGTTTCAACCGGTCCCAGGTGAACTCCCATCCCATGAACCGCCCCACCCAGTCCTTCCACTCGGTCAGCACGCCGTCCTCAAGGAAGGACACCGAGACGTCCTGGTCGGAGCAGGCCAACAACTCCTGGGGGTTGGTCTCACCGTTCAGTTGGGGCAGGGTCTGCCGGTCCATGTCCAGTTGCAAAGCCCGGTCCCAGATGTTGGCTTCAACTTCGTCGTCGGTCACTCGGCTGTGTTCAAGGGCGGTGTCGAAGTGGGGCCGGAACACGCTGGTGATCCAGACCTCGTCCGCCGCCAGATGGGAGACGTAGCCGGCCAGAAAGGCACGGGTGGCGGGGGTTATGTCTTGGCTCAATTCCGGGTGCCTGCGGAACATGGTCCTGGTCCCGGTGCCGACCTCATCCACCGAGAGCGGCGCGAAGTGGGTCTGCTCCCTGGGCCACTTGGTCATGGCCCGGATGTCCGGGGTGGTGGAACCCAGGAAGTAGCTGCCCAGGTGGTCGTAGACGTAGCTGCGGTCCAGTTGCTCGGCGACCTGGTTGGCCAGATATATGTGCATCGGTAGGTTCGGCATTATCTATAAACCCAACGGGTGAGGTCTGGTCAGAATCGAGGGGAGGCGTCCTCGCCGAAAAGCGCTTGGTAGGCCTCGGAATGGCCGTCGAAGAGGTAGCTCAATTGGGACGCGGCCACGTCGATGGCCCCGCAGTCCCGCAGGTGGTCCACCGCTTCCAGCAGTTGATCTTTCTTGATCAGCAGGCTCACGTTGTACCAGTCCTGCTCCTCGACGTTATAGACCCTGGCGACGGTCGGGCCCCGCAGTCCGGCCAGGCCGGGACGGGCGAGCACCGTTGAGCTGACCTCCTCCGCCGAAGACCCGCGCACGTTGGCGGTGACGCGGTAGTAGGGCTCCGCCCTCAGGTGGCCCTCCATCAACTCGACGATGGAGCGGGCCAAGGCCAGGGCCTCTCCCGACGCCGAAAGCAAAACCGGATTGGCGACGAGACACGCCTGGGAGGCCAGGACTGTGCCCTCGTCCAATGTCTTGAGTTGGTTCTCTCGGAGGGTGACTCCGGTGGCCGTTAGGTCGGCAATCAGGTCGGCGTATCCGGCCGCCGGGGCCGCTTCCAAGGCGCCGCTGGCCGGGACCAGGGTGAAATAGTTGATGCCCCGCTCGTACAGATAGCCCCGCAACAACCGGGGGTACTTGGTGGCGATGCGGAGTTGCTTGCCCTCCTGACGGAACTCCAGGGCCAGGTCGGCCAGGTCGGAAAGGGACGTCACGTCCATCCAAGAATCGGGCACGGCCATGACGAACTCGCACCGGCCGTATTTAAGGTCCGCGATCAGGACCGCCGCCCGCGACTCGTCGTTGCGGTATTCCAACACCCGGTCCAGGCCGGTCACGCCCAGTTCCGCACTGCCTTCTTCCACCTTCTGGGTGACGTCGGCCGTGCGCTGGAACAGCACCTCCACCCCTGGGATGGCGGGGACCGAGCCGGTATAGCGCCGGGCGTTGGGCCGGTAGACCGGCAAGCCGCAGGCGCTCATGAAGCTGAGGGTCGAATCATACAGGTCGCCGTCGCTGGGCAGAACTATGCGCAGCGGGCCGGGCACCTGATTCTTGTTCTGGTCTTGATCGGTCAATGTTCCGGCCTAACTCGCGCCGAGAGCGATGAGCGCGTCCAGGTTATAGGCAAAACCCAGGGCCGGAACTGCGTCGCCGCCGCCCAGCGCCCGGGACAGGGTGTCGTAGCGGCCGCCGCCGCCCAAAGTCCCCGGCCAATCGGGGTGGCTGACCTCGAAGATAACCCCGTTGTAATAGGCCAGGCCGCGGACCAGGCCGAAGTCCAACACGATCCGTCCTTTGTTGTCCGGCCCATTGGACAGGAGGCCGATGACCTCCGAGAGGCGGTCGGCGGCGTCCTGGTTGGCCCCGGCCGACGCCAAGGTCTTCCTGACCGACTCCAGCGCCGGTCCGGGTTCGCCCTTGATCACCGCCAGGTCACTGGCCAATTCAAATCCCTGGCGAAGTTTGTCTTCGTTGTCGGCGCCCCGGATCTTACGGAGTAAACGCTCCACCACCTCTTCGGGGGTGCGCTGGCCAAGTTGGTCGGCCGAGTTCCACTGCAGCAGGCCCAATAATACGGTCCTGGCCTGAGCATCATCCAGGCCTTTTACAGCCTGGCGTAAGGCCGCGTCCTCCGAGTCCATATAACCGTTGGATCCACCGACGAGGTGCAGGTGCCGTCCCTCTTCCAGGAACCCGGGCACTGCGGAACGGCCTTCCCTAAGCCGGGGCATGCTCTGGATTATGAACGACCGGGCCCGATCGGAAACGCCCACCGGGTCCAGCAGGCTGTCCAGTATGTCTAGGTCGGCCAATTGCAAGCTCCAGCCGCCCAGTCCCAATTCGGCAGGCACGGCCACGGCAAGATTCAGGAGTTCCACGTCGGCCGTGATCTCGGTGGAGCCGATGAGTTCGCTGCCCACCTGAGTGAACTGGCCGCTGGCCTCGGGGTGGGAGACGTCGAACCGGAACACCGGCCCGCAGTACTGCCAACGCGCCGGAAGGCTGATGCCGGCCGCGTTCTCCAAGTAGTGCCGCATGATCGGCGAGGTGAACTCCGGACGCAGGCTGACCGAGTTACTCCCGGCGTCGGTGAAACTGTACAACTGGGAAGCCAATTCCCCGCCCGATTTCCTCAGGAAAAGCTCGGTGGACTCAAGGACAGGAGTCTCCAGCATGCGGTAGCCGTAGCTGCCGAGAAGCTGGCATAACCGGTCCTGCAGCTCCAGTTTGCGGCGCCAGGCGTCCTCGGACAGGTCGTGCATGCCCTGCAGCCGGGAGACGGTATTGGTGGATTGTGCCGGTTGGCGGTACATATTAAATAGAGGGTACGCGGGTAGCTGGAATACGGGCCAAATAAATAAGGACGCCTCGAACGGTATGAGACGCCCAGGGACTCCCGGTATTGTACATCAGGCCAGGAGCTTCTTCCAAGAATGGAGGGTGTAAGGGAAGGGGTGGTTCTCGCCCCGGCT
>CAYMZL010000196.1:0-5162 GCA_964394825.1 uncultured Dehalococcoidia bacterium
TATCAAGCGATCATCTGTCTTGGGGCGGTCATTCGCGGCGAGACCTCCCACTACGACCTGGTGGCCGGTCAGGCTGCCGGCGGCATAAGTTCGGTGGCGCTGGAAACCGGTGTGCCGACCATCTTTGGCGTGCTGGCCACCGAGAACATGGAGCAGGCTTTGAACCGGGCCGGAGGAAAGTCGGGCAACATGGGGGCCACCACGGCCGTCGCCGCCATCGAGACGGCGCGAATCATCGAAGCCGCCAACACGGCCTAGTCCCTCTGGCGGTTTATTGCCCCATCTCAGTCCCCCATTTCAAGGTGCAGGGAGCGCTCCGTGAAGTTCGGCGTGACCATTCCCAACAACTGGGGTGTCGAAGACCCGCAACAGGTCCTGGAATTCGGTCCGCTGGCCGAAAGCCTGGGCTACGACTCGGTCTGGGTCATGGACCACCTGTTCAACACCGGGTACATCCGTGAGCGGTTGGAAGACAAACCCTACTACCATCCCATGTCCACCCTTTCCTACCTGGCGGCCACAACTAAAAGGGTGATTCTGGGAACATCGGTCCTGGTGCTGCCCTACCACAACCCGGTGGAACTGGCCAAGTACGCCGCCACTCTGGACCAGATATCCGGCGGCAGGGTCACCCTGGGCGTTGGCGTCGGCGCAATGACCGAAGAGTTCGATGCCCTGGGCATCTCCATGCGTCAGAGGGGCTCCCTGACCGACGAGTGCATCGACATCATGAAGGAGCTCTGGTCCAGCCATCTGCCCCGGTATCAGAGCAAGCGTTGGGACTTCTCGGAGCTCTACTTCTCGCCCAAGCCGGCGCAGCCCACCATTCCGCTGTGGGTCGGCGGTTCCAGCCCCGGAGCGATGAAGCGGACTGCCCTGCGAGGCGACGGCTGGCATCCCACCGGGCTCTCGCCCGAGGGGTTCGCGCTGGGAAAGCAGGAAATCACTGAGACCGCCAAGGCGGCGGGAAGGGACCCCGGAAAGATGGCCTGGTCGATCAGGGTTGAGGTGGAGGTGCACGGCCGGCCTTCCAGCGACCGCGCCGCCACCCGGACGACCATGCCCGGCGGCGACCCGGCCATGATGGTGGCCTCCATCCACGCCTACCAAGACGCCGGGGTTGAGCACATGGTGCTGGCCCTAAACTCGGGAGACGTGCCGGCCCTAAAGCGGCTCATGGAGACGATTGCTTCAGAGGTTTTGCCGGAGTTTAGGTAGGGGGAATTATGGCCTGCGCTCAGCGGGCCAGCCTGGTTCTTAGGCCAGAGGCAACAACATCTGCCCCGACCATAAGCTCGATGATCTGATCCTTAATTTCTTCCATTTCATCAATCTCCGGGCACTCCTCTGGAAGTATATCTGAGACCAAGAAATGGTCGAGATAGCTCTGTATCACGCTGATCTGCTTGTGCTTCTTTTTTTCGGGCATAACAATCTTAGACATGTACATCTTCCAATCCAAATTACCCTTCGCGGAATTGCAGGATTCACAGCACGGCAGCAAATTGCCGATGCGATGACCAAAGCCACTGAATCGCTTTGATTTAACAACCCCATTAACGTGATCCCAAGATTTTGCATCTGAGTCACAATAGGCGCAACGCAGGTCGCTGTCTGGATCTTGCCCGAGCCATATGATTGCTTCCCTAGCTTTCTCGTCGTCGAACTCGTCATTTGGTGCAATGGCAGAAGCAAATGCGTGAGCAATCGTCGATTTTCTTGAAGCAATCGAATATGGCCTCAGATGCTTTTTGATACCGGTGTAGCGCATTCTCCATCTCCAACTTGGCCGTGGTGATTCGTAAGCAGACTTGCCATTACAAATTGGCATTGCTGCTGGTCTAGAGTTGATAGCGAGTAATGTCCAACGCGGAATGGAAAACTCCAAGGATGTCGATATCGCGGTCATCTTTAACTAAGTAGGCGATTCGATAATGTCCGTAGAGCAGTATGCGAATATGCCGGGTGGAGGGTGTGTACCGGTATCCAATTTCCGGGAAAGCGAGAACGTCCTGGGTACGATCATAGATGCCTTGAAGAATTCGCAAGGCGGCGGAATGGTCATCCAAGGAGACATACTCGTAGATGTCTTCCAGCCAGCGTAGGGATTCTTCGGTCCATCTTATTTCTGCCATGAACGGATGCGCCGGGCCATATTTTCGTTCGAGATGGTGCGCTTCGCATCCGAATCAGCTAGCCCTCGTTCAACCATCACGTGGAATGCCAGTTCACGGACTATCTCTTCGGGTGAACTGTCTTCGGGCTGTGCCTGCACGATTCGAGTGAGATCATCCTTGGCCGTGGACATGGACCCCCTCCATTCCTACTTCAATGCGGTCGTATTGCCAGCATTATACGTTGGCGGAGGCCGCAGAAGACACCGACGATGGCAAATGGCTTGCTGGTCTAAGCGCTCTCTGCTTCAGACGCCAAACTCCCCCTTGCCGGTGCCCTGCCCGGCAGCAGCATGGCAATGGTGGCGAAGCCCAGGACGGGCCAATGTTAAACTGGCGGCGGGGTTGCGGACGACCGTGGAACTGCCTGCCGCGAAGAGAATGGCCCTCCCGTAGTAAAGGGGCAGCCTAGTTAAGAATCGATACATCGGTCGACTGATTGATTACCGTATATGAAGATGCCAAACAAAAACGCCGGGGCACGACAGAGGGCTCGCCACGGCGGTCATTCGCCGGTGACCAGTGTGTAGCTTGAATCAGGCTGGCGCCAATCTTGGCGCCAGACTCCGTCTTCCCTTGGCCTTGGTGGCATTGACAATGCTCGCCATGCTGGCGTGCCAAGGCCCGGTGGGAGAACCCGGTCCCGAAGGGCCGCGGGCAGAAACGGGCCCGCCGGGCATTCAGGGTGAAGCCGGCCCCACCGGTGAACGGGGGCCGGAGGGCGACCCGGGACCCCGGGGATTTCCTGGGTTTGTCGGTCCCAGAGGCCCTGAAGGTCTGCCCGGCGAACCGCCGCCGGATTTCAGCGACTTTGTCGGCGACATGCGGAGGGCCGTCGTCCTCGTAAATCTGATCTTTTCCCAAGGTTCGGGTGTCCGCATCTCAACCAGCGAGATACTTACCGCCGAACACGTGATCACCGGCGCAAGCCGAGTGGATGTCTCAGTGGGCGGCGGTTCCTATCAAGGGGCCACGGTGACCGGGTACGACACCGCCCGCGATCTGGCGCTCCTGACCCTGGACAACCCCACGGATGGCTTAACGGTGGGGCTGCCGATCTCTAACCAGGTATTCGCCGATCTATCGCAAAGACTCGTCGCGGATATCGGCTATGAAGTTGCATTGATCGGATTCGTTCCCGAAATCTCGAACGTGACCCCAGTGGTCACCTTTGGCCGCATCGGGTCACTGTGGAACATCCGTCCCGGCGATTTTGCCATCGGCCAGGTGGACGCTGCGGCAACCAACGGTATGAGCGGAGGCGGAGTGTTCAACAAATTCGGCGAGTTCCTGGGTATCCTGGTGACATCATCCAGCTTCGACGGCAACATCCGCTACGTTAGGTTCGAGGAGATCAAAGAGGTCATCGATGAGTTGCGGGCTGGAAGCAAAAGATAGGGGAGCCCGGACCTGGAAGCAAGGGGTTAAAGGTCTTCCCGGTCCACGAACTCGTTTATCTCCTTCCAGTCTTGGCGCAGGCCTTCCAGGCTTGTATCGTCCGATTCGCTCCGCCCGTAGTGCGAACGCTGGAACCGCTGCACGATCCGGTAGACCGGGTCGGTCGGCAAGAGACCCCACAGGCCCCGCTGATGCTCGTTGGGCGTCTCCCAGTCACGGCGAGGCCGGCCCAACCGGGCGGCCAGCCCCAAGAAACCGTGGTAAAACTCTCTGGGCGAGGCGGGTTCCTTGCCTCCATCAGACTTATTATCTTGCACCGGGAACATCCTTTTCCACCAAGCGGCCAACATCCCCGACACGTCGTCGTTGGCCCGCCTCCAGGTGAAAAGTGACTCCCTGGTCTCTTCAACGTCGCCCTCCCGGCTCATGAACCGCCGGGACCGGAACAACCGGTAGATTACCCAGCCCGCGATCGACGACGCCACGGCCAATGCGAACCACTTGAGTGCGGTAATTAGGGCGGTCGAAGCTTCCTTTTCCTCGCTCTGCTCTCTGAGTCTCCGGTGGAACTCGTCCAACTGTTCCTGAGCGTTTAACAGCCCCGTAAAGTCGCCTCCACCGAACATTCCCGACAGCCAGTTGGCCAGCCCCACAATCACGCCGGCAAATAACCCCATCAGCAGCAAGACCGGCCGCAGAACCCAGAATCCGGCCGTGCCGCCGAATCTCAGGAGCCCCCGCGTCACATCGTCCAGGCCGCCGAGCCCGATGGCGCTGATCATCAGTCCCAGGAAAACCACCGCGGCGATACTGACGACGATGGGCATCAGCCATTCCCGGGACATCACGTGCGTCTCCCCGCTCTCGGAGGAGAAACGGGCCAGGGAAAGCCCCAGCAGACCCACCGCGAAGAATCCCACCACCAGGAAGCCGTTCACCACCTGTTCTTCCACCAAGCTGTCCACCACCGCGGCGGCGAACAGCACAGCCAGGCCCCACAGGAAATCAGAGCTTACAGCCTCCAGAGTTATTTCCTCTTTGGCTACGCCGGCGCCCCGCCACCATACGATGATCAAGAACAACAATGTCCCGACGATGGCTACCGTGGAACCCACGTCGCCGGAGATCAGGGTCGCCACGGGCACGTAGCCGGACCCGGTGTTCAAGTTGGTCAGGACCAGCAGAGAAGGCAACCCGGAGGCGAGGCCCAGCAGGCCCCTGATGCGCGGATTGACCTTGACCGACAGGATGTAGGACATGAGGACGAAGGACAAAACCAACGCCAGCAGCACCAGCCAGAACGGCAGGACTATATCGGGTTGGTCGATGAGGGCGGCCACCGCCACGAAGATGAGGTAGAGGGCACAGCCCTCCAGGAACAGGGCTACCCCGGTGACCGTGTTATTCCGCCATGACCGGCTCATGTTCCTCCAGAGGGTCCAAGATGCTGGCCATGGGTATCACCTGTATGTCACCCAATTCCCGGTCCGGAAGCCCATCTCCAGCGTAGAGCACCCACACTTGGAAGCCGTGGTCCCGGATCCCGGCTATTTCATCGAGGAGGGAGTCTCCCAGAGTTGCCGTGACCAA
>CAYMZL010000197.1:0-5158 GCA_964394825.1 uncultured Dehalococcoidia bacterium
CGGCTCTGCCGATATTCAGTAACAGAGCCGCCTCCAACGTGGTCTCGATTCATCTTGGCACGCCATCACGTTTTTCGACACCATCCGACAAACTCCGGGATGACTCATGTTAAGCATGCCTAAATTTGGCGGGAGCGGCAGGATTCGGACCACCGGCTAGCTTCGGAGAGCCGTCTCCCCGGCATCTTGGGTAGCCAACTCCTGAGTCCACGGCCGCATCACCGCCGAGGCCCGGGCGTCCCGGTAATAACGCTCCAGAGGATGCTGCTTCAACATAGCCCTTCCGCCGCAGACGCGGATCGCTTCGCCGGTCAACGTTACCACCGCCCGTTGCACCTGAACATGGGCGGCCCTGGCGCGCTGGATGCAGTCGGCGGGTGGGTCCAAACGCTGCTCGGAGATAGCGCGGTAGAACAACGCCCTGGTGGCTTCGAGGGTAAACAGCATCTCGGCAAGGGCGCCGCCGCCCGCCGGTGATTCGCCGCGAGGGCCGGCAACTCCCGGGGCCCGGCCGGTGAGATAGGCGACCGTGAAGTCGTAGGCCGCCTGCATCAGCCCCAAAAAGGTGGCGGAAAATGAAATGAAGATATGGGGCTGACGCTGGTATAACTGTCCAAATACCCCCGGCGGGAGGATCTCAGCATCCTCCGGCGCCCAGACATCTTTCAGGGACATGTCCCGGCTCACCGTGGCGCGCATCCCGATCGGGTCCCAATCTCCGGAGAACGCCACGCCGGGCGCTTCTCTGGGGATCGAAAGGTACAGGGTCCGGTCTTCCCAGGGGCCTTCCGCCACCAAAAGCGCCGGCGTGGCGAAGTAGTCCGCGGTGCCGGCGGAGGACACGAAAAACTTGCTCCCATTGACCAGATAACCGCCATCCGCGCGCTTCGCCTGGGTCCCGAAGCGCCGCCCGCCGACGTCAAGCTGGTCTCCGCTTCCGGATTCCATCGGCTCGCTGTGGGGCTGGCCATAAAAGACGCCCTGGTCCACCACCTCGCGGTAACGCCGGGCGCTCAACTTCCGGTGGCGTTCCCGTACTTCCGGAGGCAGCTCCAACCCGTCCATCAGCGGCCCCATCATGAGCATGGTCAGACAATGCATGTTGAAGGTGAGAGCGGTGGCGGCGTTGCCCTGGGCCAATTGCTCGGCGACCAGGCAGTAGGTCTCAAAGTCCGCGCCGCGGCCGCCGTACTCCTCCGGAACACAAAGCGCCAAGAGGCCCGAACTTCGCAGGTCCTGGTAATCCTCGATCGGGAAAGCGGCGTCGCGGTCCAGATCGGCGGCCCGGGGAGCGAAACGCTCCACTGCCAGTTGATAGGCCAGGTCCATCAATTCTTGTTGGCGGGGAGATGGACGCAAGTCCATTGGGTGATCCTCCGGACGGCATAATTGAGATAAGCGCTAGAAGAAAACGCTAAGGTTTTTGGCCAAGATGACGTTGGAGTCCAAGACGATCACGCGCTTGTAGATCCTCCACCGGCCGTCTTCTTTCCGGAGGTGGTCTTCGCGGCTCCCGGCGAAGATGTTCTCGTCGGTCTCATGGTGGGAGCGGTAGAGGATAAACGCGGTCCTAGCCTTCACGTCACCGCCCGGCAGCGGTTCGACCACCAGGTTGCCCACGATGTGCCGCGTCCGCGACGGCGGGTCTTCGGCCCATGCCATCCCGGTGTCCAAGCGGTCGACCCGCATGGTCATGTAGGTCTTGTCGTCTTCGAAGATCGCCAAGTCCCCCACCTCGGAAAGCTCCCGGGTCAGGTCCTGACGGCCCACGTTCATGCGGCGAGGCATGAAATAAAAGACGTCGTCGGTGAATAGGTCCAGCCACTCGCGGAACTTCCGGTCGTCAAGCAGCCAGGCCTCGTTGATGTAGAACTGCATCAATTCTTGCCAGAGTCCGCTTTGGGAGACCTCCTGACCGGACTTTTGCGCTGTCATTGTTACCTCTTCAGTACGCCGATTCTCGGTTTTTTACGGGGTCTCTCCGGATTTAGCCGTTCATCGTGGCGGTGCCTTCAAAATCGGCGGTTCGCGGCTCAATGGGGATGTCTCCCCAGTCAGGGGCATTCATGAACTCCTCCCAGCGGCGGTAGAAGTTGCGTTGATTGTTCTCGGAAACGTAGCGCTCGGCCGCCGTACCTGGGAAATTCGGGTCGGGGCCGGCGCGGCCCACGCCCATGGACAGGTTTTGGGGATACTTCCGGGCCAGCGGGGTCAGGCTCGAGCGGGTCACACCCCGCCAGTTGTCCATGTCGTCCTGCTCGAACAGCCCGGCAACCCCGTTGTAGTTGCCTTGGCCCATGCGCAGGGCACGCTTGAGCTCGTCCGGCAGATCCTTCTCCAGCACCACGAAATGCCAAAACTCCGTCTCCAGCGGCCCGCGGGGATGGGCCAGCCGAAAACCCAAAACGCCGTTGGGGAATATGCTGTGATTGCCCAGGTGGAGCTGGCCCGCCCTGATGCTGCCCAGCCGGCGCTCGGCTTCGGGCAGGGTGGCCCGGTAGTATTCCTCGAACAACGCCCGGTTTTCCTGGGTTATCCCGTGGGTTTGGCGGGCCTGGTCCGGCCGCTCCAAGAACCGCAACGTCAGGGAGTGGCCGTTGATAAATAGGTGTTTGTTGGGTGATTCGAACTGCTGCTCGTGGGTGAGGCGGGGCAGGCCGAGGTGGCGTCCCTGCGCCAAGATGGTGGAAAGGTGGGTGGTGGGCACGTGGTAATTATCGGAACAGTTGTCCACCGCCGTCTTCCAATTTATCGGCTCGAGCCACTTCACCGGCCCGATGGCCTCGGTGCCGCAGTCCAACCGGTTGAAACCCACGTCCAAGCCCCATCTGGCGTCGCCCAAATACTCCTCCAGAGAGGGAGCGCCCGCGTCCCAGTTGGCGAAAACGATGCCGGCGTAGGTGTCCACCCGGGCCTCCACCAGGCTGAAGCAATCCCGGTCCAGAGCCCCGTAGTACGCTTCCTCCTCGCCAGGCACGTACTCCAGATCACCCTCGTTGGAATAGGTCCAACCGTGGTAGGTGCAAACAAAGTTCTGGGCGTTGCCCACGTCGGCCCTTACTATCCGGTTGCCCCGGTGGCGGCACATGTTCAAGAAGGCATGGAGCTTGCCCTTGCCGTCCCGGGTCAAGATCACGGGGTCCTCGCCCATGTAGGTATGGAAGAAGTCGTTTACTTGGGGCACCAGGCTCTCGTGGCCGATCATCAACCAGGCCCGCCCGAAGATCTTCTCCAACTCCTCCTGATAGATATCGTTGTCCGAGAAGACACGGCGGTCGAGCAGTCCCGTTTCTAGGTCTATCACGTTGTATTTTTTGCTTATAACGGCCATTATTGCTCCTAATCACTACCCCGTGCGCCAATCAATAACCGGAATGGGTTAACGATATGGTTCAAGAGGTCTCGGGTCAAGTGGCGGGATGCCGGAGTCAAGGCTCCAAGGCAACGCGCTGGTCCAACGACGTAGAAGACGCAGAAATGGAGGGCTGGCATGGCGTCTCGAACCGAAATCACCGAGCAGGGAACGAGCAGGACGGTCCGCGCGGGGGATATGGATGTCCACTACCACGACGTTGGCTCGGGCGACCCCATCGTGCTGCTCCATTCTTATGGGCCCGGAACGACAGGCTGGATCACTTTTCATAAGATTCTGCCCGCGCTCGCCCAACGGTACCGGTGCATCGTCATGGACCTGCCCAACTTCGGGAAAACCGGGCCGGTCACCTACAACGAGCCGTTGCACAACCTGCAGGCCCGGACCGCCTTGGCGCTGATGGACGTCCTGGGAATCGAAAAGGCCCATCTCGTGGGCAACTCCCAGGGCGGGCAGTCGGCCATGGTGTTGGCGATGAAAAACCCCGAACGGGTGAACAAGCTGGTCTTTGGCGCCTGCCACATCAAGACCGGAGGAGACCTTTATCTGATGGGCAACCGGCCTTCCGAGGGCAGCCGGGCCACGAGAGACGTGATAGCCGACCCAACCCGTGAGAACGTGCGGCGGTATCTGCGGGTCCACATCGACGACGAAGCGCTGGTGACCGGCGAACTAGTCGACTACATCCACCAGAACTACACCGGCCATCCCGACCACGTCGCGGCCAACCTGGCCTCGGTGAGCGTCCCTTATGACCACGGCGTGGACCTGCCCAACATCAAGGCTCCCAGCCTTATCCTATGGGGGCGCTACGACCGGATGTGCGTCTTCGAGATCGGTATCGCCGCGCTGAACAATATCGAAGATTCCCGGTTGGTGTTGCTCAACAACTGCGGCCACTGGCCCCCCTACGAAAAGCCGGAGGAATACACCGCCCACCTGCTCAATTTCCTGGAAAATATCTGAGCGCCGGGGCCATTTTAAGTGTCCATATCGTCTGCGGGCACGGGGCAGACTGCCCAATGGCGAGACGGCCGGTGAACACCGCACGATGTCTTAACGCCAATAAGTCAAAAGAGGGTGGCATACCGCCACCCTCTTTTGTTGCTGTCAAGCCATCGGCCGCGGTTATACCGCGCCGCTGCTTTAACGTCCGCGGCCTTGCTCCTGATTGTTGGAGCCGCCTTGGTTCTGGTTCCCTTGACTGCCAGGTTGGGATGGAGGTCCCCCCTTAGTCCTAGCCTCGGTGGCCTTAGTCATAGCCAGGTCAAGACCAGCCTGGGCTCTCTCCAGCCCGTTGAGCATGCCCGCCACGGCTTGAGAAGGCAGGTTCTGGTTCTGGCTCACTCGCTGGATGATCTCCAGGTGTTTGGCGGCATGAGCTTCTAGCCTCGCCGCCAGATCAGCAACACGCTGTGCCCGGCGCGCTGCTACCTCAGGGGGCGGCTCACCGGCCCCGCTGGTCAGGTCTTCAAGGAAGCCTTCCAGGCGCTGACTTACGTCCGCCGCCCGGACGAGACCTCTGACGACAGGAGGCCGGTCTGGATCCTCTTCGCCATCGGCGTTAGGGCCCCTCCTTGGGAAGACGGTTACCAGGTCTCCTACATCGGGTGCCCTGCCCTCGGGGCCGAGCTGCACCTCTTTTGTGGTGCCGTCGGGGCGCATGATGCTCAGGGTCCGGACACCATTGTCATCGGTTGTAATACTCGTCACGCCTCCCACTATCGGTGGTTGCGGGGTGGGTTTGACGATCACCTGCCGTGCTACTTTGACCAGCTCGCCGTT
>CAYMZL010000198.1:0-5142 GCA_964394825.1 uncultured Dehalococcoidia bacterium
GTGACCATCGACCGGGAAGAAGTCTTGTCGATCGCCAAACAGCGAGAAGAAGAGGCCCAACAGGGGAGGTCTCTGGGTCTGCTGCACGGCGTGCCGGTGGGACTGAAAGACATCTTTTACACCGCTGGGATGAAGACTGCGGCAGGGTCCAAGGTCTACGCTGATTTCGTGCCCGATTTCGACGCGACCTCGGTGGCGAAGATCAAAGAGGCCGGCGGCATCATCCTGGGGAAAGCCGTGACCACCGAGTTCGCCACCTCGGACCCTTCGCCGACCTACAACCCATGGAACTTCGAACACACTCCGGGCGGCTCCAGCAGCGGTTCGTCGGTCGCCGTCGCCACCAAGACAGTGGGGGCGGCCCTGGGCTCCCAGACCGGCGGCTCCACCTGCCGCCCGGCTGCCTACAACGGCATCGTGGGACTCAAGGCCACCTACGGCCGCATCAGCCGTTACGGGGTGGTGCCGGTGAGTTGGTCGCTGGACCACGTGGGCATCTTGGTGCGCACCGTGGAGGACGCCGCCCTGATGTTGCAGGTTATGTCCGGCGAGGACCCCAACGACCCCGGTTCTTCCAGGGAGCCGGTGCCCGATTTCTTGAACCAGATGGCCGAGCATGACCGGCCGCCCCGCATCGGGATCGTGAGCCAGTATTACTCGGAGAAGTCCACTAAAGAAGTTTGGGCCCATACCAAAGATGTGGCCCAGAGACTGGCCGCGGCTGGGGCAGAAGTGATTGACCTGAGCCTCCCTGAGAGCTTCAAGACGGCCCACAGCGCCCAGCGGATCGTGATGAACGTGGAATGCGCCGCTTTCCACGAACAGTTCCACGCCACCCAGGCCGAGGACTACGGCCCCCGGGTCCGGTCCGGCATGGAGATGGGCATGCTGGTCCCGGCCACCAAGTACCTGCAGGCCCAGCGGCTTCGCCGTCAGTTCCGCCGGGACATGGTCCAGATGGTGCAGCAGGTGGACGCGGTGATCACGCCCGCCACTCCGGCCCCGGCCCCCAGGGACCGGAACACCACCGGAGACGCCTCATTCCAGGTGCCCTGGACCACCAGCGGCCTGCCGACCGTCACCCTGCCCTCGGGACTGAGCGAGGACGGGATGCCTCTGGCGGTGCAGTTGGGCGGGCTGCCCTTTGAAGAGGGCAAGTTGCTGGGCGCCGCCAAGTGGTGCGAATCGGTTCTCGGGGTGGTGCTCTCCCCTCCGAATTACAGCTAAATACCGTTGGACCTCAAATCTCCGCCGTGCCGGGTTGCATCATATCTCTGGGTGTGACCGTGAAAGATATGCGATGGTCACACCGCAAAAGCGGCCTGAAGCCGGGCCGCGGTCATTCTGAGGCCCCGACGTCCCGATCTGTATCGGGAGGGAAGAATCTCGTTGCTACTGGAATCAAGACTGCGCGGGAACAAAGAGACCCTTCGCTCCACTCAGGGTGACCCAAGCGAAATTGATTCCAGTCCGGCACACTCGTCATTCTGAGGATTTCCGGTGAAGAAAGACTACGACCTGCTGATCATCGGTGGGGGCTCCGCGGGGCTGACCGCCGCCCGGTTCGCCCGCCGGATGGACCTTTCGGTGGCGTTGGTGGAGCAGGCCCAACCGGGCGGCGACTGCACCTGGACCGGGTGCGTGCCCAGCAAGAGCCTGCTCAGGGCCGCCAGATCTATCCAAACCATCAAAGATGCCGCACGTTTCGGGATAACCTCGACCGAGCCGGTGATCGATTTCAGATTGGTCATGGGCCGGGTTAACTCCGTGGTGCGGAAAATTTTCGAGGGCGAATCGCCGGCCACCCTGCAAGCCGAAGGCATAGAAGTTATCCAGGGCGCGGCCCGGTTCATCGACCGGCGGACGGTATCCGTGGACGGTAGAGAACTCAGCGCCCGCCGCTTTCTGGTCTGCACCGGGGCCCGGCCGGTGGCCCCGCCCATCGAGGGCCTGGCCGAGGTCGATTTCCTGACCTACGAGACGGTCTGGGACCTGGCAGAACTGCCGCCCAGGTTGGCCGTTATCGGCGGCGGGCCCATCGGATGCGAACTGGCCCAGGCCTTCCGCCGTTTGGGTTCATCGGTGACCCTACTGGAGGCCGCCGGCCGGATCATGCTGCAGGACGAACCGGAAGCGGCCGAAATGCTCGCCCAGCGGCTGATTGAAGAAGGGGTAGACCTGAAGGTTGACGCGGCGGTGGAACGGGTGGAGAAGACCTCCGGTGGTGTGAGGTTGGTCCTTGGCGGGGGAGCTCAGGTGGAGGCCGACGCGGTGTTGGTTTGCGTCGGACGGCGGCCCCAGGTGGACGGGCTGGGTCTTGACGAGGCCAAGGTCGCCCACGGCCTCGGCGGTATAGAGGTCAATAAAAATCTCCGCACCAGCCAGAAAAACATCTACGCTGCCGGCGACTGCACCGGCGGATACCAGTTCACCCACTACGCCGGTTACCAGGGGTTCATGGCGGTGCGGAACGCCTTCTTGCCCTTCAACAAAAAATCGGTGTTGGAGCATGTGCCTTGGGCCACGTTCACCGACCCGGAGGTGGCCCACGCCGGGCTGACCGAGTCCCTGGCCAGAGAGCGCCACGGGGGGAAAGTCCTGGCCGCCACTTGGCCCATGGACCAGACCGACCGGTGGCTGACGGAGGGAGATTCGCCCGGCTTCTTGAAGTTGGTTTACCTGCCCAACGGCAATCTGTTGGGGGTGACCATCGTGGCCTCGCGCGCCGGGGAGATGGTCCAGGAATGGGCCCTGGCCTTGGACCGGGGCCTGAAGCTGTCCCACATGGCCGAGTCCCTCCACATCTACCCCACCCTTTCCCTGGCCTCCCAACAACTGGCGTCCAAGTTGAGAGTGGACCAACTGCTGAGCGGTACGCTGGGCAAGATCGTGCGCAGATACGCCCGCATGGTCGGCTGAGTTTCCCGCGTGACGTTTTGCTCCGTGTGCCTGGAAGATTCTTCGCTCCCGCTCAGAATGACAGAATTGCTGGGCCGAACCCTTCCTAGCACCTGTCACCCTGAGTGAAGCGAAGGGTCTCTTTGCCCATAATCACGGTGGGACTGAAAGCAAAGGGATTCCTCGGCTGTCGCCTCGGAATGACAGATTAGGGCACAGCACTAAAACGTGCCGCCACCAAAGGTATTGAAACCGGCTAAGCCGACGCACCGAAGGTCATTAATGCAGTTGTACTGCCTAGAAGATGGCTATGGGGTTTACGGGGGAGCCGGTGGTGTTGTGCAGGCGGAGCGGTCCGATGGAGATCATGAACTCCCAGCGGTTGCGCTCTTTACAGGCCTGGGCCACCCCTTCCAGGTCGGCGTTATCCAGGATCCAGATGCCCATGGCCGTGATACTCACCTGGTGGATGGGACTGGGCACCTTCTCGTACTGGGGCGGGTTCACGTCGTTGCCGGTGTCCGAGCCCATCATGGCGATGCCCCGCTCGTAGAACAAGGGCAGCACCGACGCCTGGCAGGCCGTTGAGCCCTTGGACCGTTCCCAGGGTCCCTCGACGTTGCGGCGGTGCAGCTGCCCGGTGCGGATTAGCAGCACGTCGCCCTCCTCCACCTTGAACCCGCAGCGCTTCTCGGCGGCCAGGATGTCGTCGATCATAACGCCTGCGCCCCGGTCCACCCAGTCGATGCCCCGGATCATGGGCACGTCGACCAATTCCGCCCGGGATATGATGCCGTCTTTGGCTTCCTCCACCGAGCCGAAGGTTGCGCCCAGACTGGTGGACACCAGGTGGGCCGGCTTGCCGTTGTAGGTCTTCCCGTTCCAGAAGAAATGGGAGAGAGCGTCGACGTGGGTCACGGTGAAGCCGTGGAAGATCATGCCAAAATAGTCGGTGGCGGCCGGGAAGGCGCGGGAGCTCACCTTGTCTCCACTGGCCAAGCCATCGCCGCTCTCCACCATGTAGTGGACCGCCGGGCTCGGCGCGTCCAGGGTGGGCTCGAAACTGATGGTCCGGGACATGGAGATACGGACCCCTTCCTGCACCGTGGCGATGGCCTGCTTCACCTTGGCGGGGGTGATGAAATTGGGGGCGCCCAGTTCGTCGTCTTCGCCCCACCGTCCCCAATTGGAGAATTTGTCGAAATAGCTGAGTACTTCCTCTTCACTGGGTATATTCGCCTGCGGCATCTTCTTCCTCCTAAATAATGGTCGCCCCGATAGAATCGGGGCTGATAGCTGACCGCTAACCCTCTACTGGGGGAACCAACCGGACGTCGATGACCCTTTCGCACCACCGGGCGGCCGCCAGGAGCCGGGCTTCTTTGAAGGGCGATGCGATGAGCTGGATACCCAAAGGCAACCCCGATTCCGCGAGACCGATGGGCAGCGTGATGGCTGGCAGACCGCATGAGGTCCACGGTCCTTGGAACCTGGTGTCGCCGGTGTTGGTCAGGTCGGCCAATGGGGCGGTTGGAGTGGAGGGCGTGAGCAGAACGTCGGCCTGCTCCGCCAGCAACCTCATGTCGGCGGAGAACCGGAGCCGCCTTTCCAGGGCCTTCGAATAGGTCGTGGCGTCGGTCTCCAAGCCCCGCCGCAGCATCTCTCGCAGCTTGGGCCGGTAGTCCTGGGCCTGCTTCTCGTACATCGGTTTGTGGAAGGCGGCGGCCTCGGCGGCCATGATTAGCATCTGGTCCTGGATGGCGGTCCCAAAGCTCTCCGGCAGGGTCAATTCCACCACTGACGCTCCGGCCGACGCCAACTTCTCCACCACGGCTCTGGTCCGCTTTTGAGTTTCCTGGTCGGCCTCCTCCATGAAGAAGGAGGTGATGAGTCCGATCCGTGGCGGCCCCGAAGACTCCAGCCCCGATAGGTAGTCGTCGGCCGGCAATCGCGAGGCCACCGGGTCTTGCTCGTCGGGCCCGGCCATCACCTGCAGTAAGAGAGCTTCGTCTTCTACGGTGCGGCCCATCCAGCCGACGGTGTCCAGTGACCAGCTAACCGGCACCACTCCGCGGCGGCTGACCCGTCCGTAGGTCGGCTTAAAGCCGACGATGCCGCTGTAAGACGAGGGCCGGAGCACCGAGCCCACGGTCTGGGAGCCCATGGCCACCGGGCACATCCGGGCGGCAACGGCCACTGCCGAGCCGCTGCTGGACCCGCCGGGCGTATGGGCCGGGTTCCAGG
>CAYMZL010000199.1:0-5137 GCA_964394825.1 uncultured Dehalococcoidia bacterium
CCCATGACCGGGGGCTCTCCGGCCACAGCGACGGCGACGTGCTGGTGCATGCGGTGATGGACGCCCTGTTGGGGGCGGCCAGCCTGGGAGACAAAGGCCTCCACTTCCCGTCCAGCGATCCCCAGTACAAGGACATCTCCAGCCTGGTCTTGCTGGAGCGCGTCGGCGTCCTGGTCGCCGAGGCCGGTTGGCGGCTCTCAAACGTTGATGCTACAATACTGGCGCAAAATCCCAGGCTCAGTCCGTTCAATGCCGAGATGCGGGAAAACGTGGCCAAAAGCCTGTCAGTTTCCCCCGGCCGCGTCAGCGTAAAGGTCACCACCACCGACTACCTGGGGTTTGTGGGCCGGGAAGAAGGAATCGCCGCCTGCGCCGTGGCCACTCTGATGTCCGGCCGGTGAATACCGGTCCCCGTAGCGCCGGCGGCCGTTGATTCCGGCTCCGGGCAGTTCCGGTTCTATTTGATTCATGAAGCTATATAACACCCTAAGCGGCGATGCCCAGGAGTTCGCCCCCGCCGATGGCAAGACCGTCAAGATGTACGTCTGCGGGGTGACCCCCTATTCCGCCACCCACGTGGGGCATGCCCTGAGCTACGTCGCCTTCGACGCCCTCCGCCGGTATCTGGAATATCTGGGATTCGAAGTGCGTCACGTCCAGAATTTCACCGATGTCGACGACAAGATCATCCAACGGGCCCAGGAAGAAGGGATCGAGCCCGACGAACTGACCGAGCAGTACATCGCCGACTTCTACGAGACCATGGACGGCCTGAATATCCAGCGGGCCCACGTCTACCCCAGGGCCACCCAGGAGATCGGCCCAATCATCGAGACCATCCAGACCCTGGTGGACAACGGCTCGGCCTACCCCGCCGGCGGAGATGTGTTCTTCCGGGTCACCAAGAAGGCCGACTACGGCAAATTGAGCCACCGGACCCTGGACGGCATGCAGGCCGGCGCCAGGATCGAGGTGGACGAGAATAAAGAACACCCCATGGACTTCGTGCTCTGGAAGAGCGCGCGCCCTGGAGAACCCTCCTGGGAAAGCCCGTGGGGGCCCGGCCGGCCCGGCTGGCACATCGAATGCACCGCCATGGCCATCACCTACCTGGGCGCGACGTTGGATATCCACGGCGGCGGCCAGGACCTGATCTTCCCCCACCACGAAAATGAGATTGCCCAGAGCGAGGCATCCACCGGCGAGGCGCCCTTCTCCCGGTACTGGGTGCACAACGGCCTGCTGATTTTGGGCGGCGACAAGATGAGCAAGTCCCTGGGCAACCTGGTGTCGGTGAAGGAGGCCTTAGACAAATACACCCCGGATGCAATAAGGCTTTACTTCCTGAGCTCACACTATCGGAGACCCCTTATCTATACGGACGAGGGCTGCAACGCTATTGAGCAGGGTCTTCACCGGTTGCGGGAACCATTGAATCGTCCTAGCGGTGGTTCGACCCCCTTAAATTTCGGGGCGTTCGAGCAGCGTTTCTTCGAGGCTATGGACGACGATTTAAACACCCCGAGAGCCATAGCAGCATTGTTCGATCTGGCGCGGGAGATCAACCGCGATTACGCTACCAAAGACGTCACCGCCGCCCAGGATCGTTTGCGTCACTTGGGTGGAATCCTGGGCCTGACCTTCGAGGAAAAGAAGCCGCCCCTGAACATCGGCGCGGAGTCATACAACACCATGCTGGGGGACCTCCGGGCCAAGCTCACCGAGACCGGGCAGAGCGAGCTGGCCGGCCTTATCTCTGGAGCAGAAGTGGCCGGCGCAGATACGGTGTCGGGGCCGGACATCGACCGGCTGATAACTCTCCGGGCCGGATGCAGGGAACACAAACAGTACGCCCTGGCCGACGAGATCCGAGACTGGCTGGACCGCCAAGGCGTGTCGGTGGAAGACTCGGCGGCGGGCAGCATCTGGGCGTACCGCCCCACGTCTTGATGGAACCGGTCTTAAGCGTCTGGGCTTAACGGAGCCACAACTGATGCCCAATACCACCCTGCCCGAGTCCCTTATCGATTCCCTGACCGAAGTCCTGGGACGTGAAAACGTCCTCACCGGCCCTTACGACCTGGACCGCTACTCCGGCGACGCCCTGTCCCCCACCCGCGCCTTCGGCGCTGAAGACTCCTTCGAGCGGCTGGCCGACGTGGTGGCGCGCCCCGGCTCAACCGAGGACGTAAGCGCCGTGTTGAAACTGGCCAATGAGTCAGGCACGCCGGTGATTCCCTTCGGCGCCGGCACGGGCGTCATGGGCGCCACGGTGCCCGCGTTGGGGGGCATCGTGTTGGACCTGCAGCGGATGAACCAGGTGCTGGCCATCAACACCACGGACATGACCGCCGAGGTCGAGGCCGGCGTGGTCTTGGAAGACCTGGAAAACGCCCTTTCGCCCCACGGGCTCATGCCCGGCCACGACCCCTACAGCGTGCCCATCGCCACCGTGGGCGGGGCCATATCCACCAACGGCGTGGGCTACCGGGCCGGGGCCCACGGCCCCATGGGGGACCAGGTCGTCGCCCTGGAGGCCGTGCTGCCCGACGGGCGGGTCATGGCCACCCGGGCCGTTCCCAATCAGTCCGCGGGCCCCAGCCTGAAACACCTGTTCATCGGCTCGGAGGGGGTCTTTGGAGTCATCACCAAAGCCACGATCCGGGTGTTCCGCCTGCCTGAATCCCAGGTCTTCCGCGGCGTCGCTTTCGACACCTTCGACCAAGGGTTCAACGCCGCGGCCGAGATGTTCGCCCTGGGGGTGCGGCCCACGCTGGTGGACCTGACCGAAGAGGAGGAGGGCATCCTGTTCCACCTGCTCTTCGAGGGGTTTAGAGAAGGCGTCCAGGCCAACGAGAAACGGGCCATGGCGGTCTGCGCCCAGTTCGGCGGACGGCCGGTGGGACCGGGACCGACCGTGGCCTACTGGGAAGACCGGCGCCAGTCCGCGGAGAGCTACAAAGCGTCGGCCCTGGGGAAGCCCCGCAGCGTCCGCTGGAGCCGATGGGGAGGCCGCCGGGGCTTCGATTACCTGCACCTCGGCCTGCCCATCTCCAAGGTGCTGGAGTACCGAAAACGGTGCGACGAGATCATGTCCCAGTCAGGGGTGCGGGCCGTCGAGTACGCCATCTGGTCCCGGCCCGAGCTCTTCTCCATGCTGATCGTCTCCGAATCGGGTGCGGCGGCCGGCTCGAGGGAACGGCTGGGACGGACCGCGGAGCTGCTGCTGGAACTGGCCCTGGACATGGGCGGCGTGATGGAGTACTGCCACGGCGTGGGCGTCAAGTTGAACCACCTATTGGCCCGCGAGATGGGCGTGGGCCAGGACGTGGTGCGCGCCCTGAAACTGGCCCTGGACCCCAACAACATCATGAACCCCGGTAAATTGGGTCTCTAAACTGGGGTTCTGAGGTAGAGGCGGCCATGGAATTCGGGCTCCAGTTCTTCCCCGATGTCGGCCCCGAAG
This sequence comes from uncultured Dehalococcoidia bacterium, assembly GCA_964394825.1. GTDB lineage: Bacteria > Chloroflexota > Dehalococcoidia > Lucifugimonadales > UBA3495 > UBA9611. The sequence continues at coordinate 3,467 of CAYMZL010000199.1, forward strand.
AGAAATCAGGGCAGCAGTACTGGAATGAATGCCTCTGCCTGGTCGATCTGTGCGACGAGCTGGGCTTCACCCAAGTCCGCACCGTGGAGCATTACTTCGAGCCCTACGGTGGCTACAGCCCGTCGCCCCACGTCTTCCTCACCGCGGCCTCCCAACGCACCGCCAAGGCCCGGCTCCTCACCGGAGCGGTGCTGCCGGTCTTCAACCACCCGCTGAAGATAGCCGGCGAGATCGGCATGCTGGACGCCATATCCAACGGACGCTTGGACTGCGGCTTCGGGCGGGCCTTTCTGCCCCACGAGTTCCAGCGCTTCGGCCGGACCATGGACGAGAGCCGGGCCCGGTTCGACGAGGGAGTGGAGGCGGTGCGGCGGCTGTTGGAGGAGGAAAACGTCACCTTCAACGGCGAATTCCACCATTTCAACAACGTGACATCGCTGCCGAGACCCACCCAGCAGCCGCGGCCACCCTTCTGGGTAGCGGCCCTGGGCACCCCGCAGTCGATGCAATCCGCCGGCGAGAACGGATACAACCTGATGCTGGTGCCCTTCGCCGGGCCTCAGATGCGGGAGGCCATCGGTATCTACCGGGAGGCTTGGCGGCAAGCGGGACACCCCGGCCACGGCAAGATAGCTCTGGGGTTTCACATGTTCTGCCACCGGGACCGCGAGGAAGCCCACCGTATCGCGAAACCGAATATCAACGCCTATTTCAAGTCGCTGGTGGCCGCCGCGGAGCAGGACTCAGGCTGGGGCGCCGGCACATCATCCCGGGACTACCCCGGCTACGATGGTCACCTGGACAAGCTGCGGGCCGCCAACTTCGACTCGTTACTGAACGGCGGCACCATCTGGGTGGGCACCCCGGAGGACGTGCGCCAGCAGATCTCCGGCTACGCTGAAGCGGTGGGCGGTTTCGACACCGCCTCCCTTCAGGTCAACTTCCACCTCATCTCGGCATCGGACGCGGCGGCGTCCATGCGGCTCTTGGCCCAAGAAGTTATCCCCGAGTTCTAATAGCCCCTGTTTTATTCCTGATTGTTACGTAATCAGTAATCAATATTGGTTTACCAGGTATTGATTACGAAATAGCGCTAACGTCAATACTATGGCGACGTAATATGCATCATCATAAAATGCGATGATGCCAGGCACGGGTTATACGTTGACACAATAAAGAGCTGGGTGTATCATAAATACAGATTAAGTAGCGATTCTAGTATCGTGAAATTAAATACTTAACCGGACGCGAAGTCCGAAGGCTAGGAAAAGGGAAAATGGCGAAGATAAACAACCACAAGAACGGACATCCGAACTTCCTGCACTTGAGCGAAGTGCTACATCACGTGGAAGAGGGCGTTGTGGCCGCCTACGACTGGCTGTCCGGCCCGGCCATGAGCGAGAAACAGCGGACCGAGCAGAGACTGGCTGAGACCGAGCCCCTGCGCCGCACCATCGGCTTCTAGGAGAGTCTCCCCCTACATCATCGCGGAGATGCCTGTCCGGAAGTAGCACCGGTTGCCGCCACCGGCCCCAGGCTATCCTCGATCGTAACCCCGGCCGCAGTCGGGGCAAATCCGTCTCCATGGCGGCAGCGAATCAAGCTGCCGCCATTTCTCTTGCCCGGCTTCGGCTAGATCTCGGGGCCGTTTCAGGGGCGCGCCGCTAGAAG
>CAYMZL010000200.1:0-3168 GCA_964394825.1 uncultured Dehalococcoidia bacterium
AGAATTCCCGGACGGCCTCGGGGGTGTAGCCCCGGCGGCGGAGTCCCGAGATGGTCGGCATCCGCGGGTCGTCCCAACCGTTCACGTGGCCACCATCCACCAGCTCGATCAACCGGCGTTTGCTGAGCACCGTGTGGGTCAGGTTCAGGCGGGCAAACTCGATCTGCTGGGAGTGGTAGATCTCCAGCTCATCCAGGAACCAGTCGTAGAGGGGACGGTGGTCCTCGAACTCCAGGGTACACACCGAATGGGTGACGCCCTCTATGGAGTCCGACTGGCCGTGGGCGAAGTCGTACATCGGATAGATGGGCCATTCATCTCCCGTGCGGTGGTGGGTCTCTTTCAGGATGCGGTAGAGCACCGGGTCGCGCAGATTCACGTTGGGCGAGGCCATGTCTATCTTGGCCCGGAGCACATGGGCGCCCTCATCGAACTCGCCCTCCCGCATGCGCCGGAACAGGTCCAGGTTCTCCTCGATGGACCGGTTGCGGTAGGGGCTTTCTTTGCCGGGCTCGGTCAGAGTTCCCCGGTACTCCCTTATCTCATCGGGGGTCAGGTCGCAGACGTACGCCTTGCCTTTCTCGATCAGTTGGACGGCGTATTCATATAGCTGGCCAAAATAGTCCGAGGCGTAGAAGAGGTTCCGGCCCCAGTCCCACCCCAGCCAGCGGACGTCCTCCTGGATCGACTGGACGTACTCGACCTCTTCCCGGGTGGGGTTGGTGTCGTCGAAGCGCAGGTGGCAGACACCGCCGTATTCAGCGGCCAACCCGAAATTCAGGCAAACCGACTTGGCGTGGCCGATGTGGAGATAGCCGTTGGGCTCCGGCGGAAACCGGGTGACCACCCGGCCGTCGAACTTCCCGGACCTGTTGTCATCGGCGACCATGCTGCGTATGAAGTCAACCGAGGTTTCAGCCTGTGTCATTCTTGTGTCATCCTGAAGCGTGCCTGTTCCAAATACTGTCATTCTGAGAAGCGCCGTAGGCCGACGAAGAATCCCGTTTTGCGGTGAAGAATGGCTCCCTCGGAGAAATGAGACCCTTCCCCCGACTGCGGTCGGGGTCAGGGTGACAAGATTGCCATATGGCAGTCGCTTTGATATTAACTATGTCGATTCTTCCCACCTCGGCCGGCCATTCAACCGGCGGCGCTGAACCTTTGAAGGGCATTCTGCACCCGGCTCACGGTCCGTTCCTTACCCAAGACCTCCATCATCTCGAACAGCGGCGGTGAAACCGCCCGGCCGGTGGCGGCGACCCGCAGCACCCCGAAGAACTGGCGGCGGGACAAAGACAACCGCTCTCCGGTGGCGTTCAGCATCTCTTCCAGTTTCTCGTGCCGGAAGTCGTCGGCGGCGTTCAACTCGTCGAGCGCGGTCTTCAGGGCCGATAGCGTCATATCCCGGTCCATGCCCTTCTGCACCAGGGTTTCGGTGTCGAACTGCTGGTCGGCCTGGAAGAAGTAGGAAGTCATGCCGGCCGCCTCGTCCAACCGTTTGATGCGCTCTTGGAGCAGCGGCGCGATGCGGCGCAGGTAATTCTCGTCCACCGGCAGCAGGTCTTTTGGCAGGTCCCGCTCCAAGAAGGGCATCATCCGGCCGGCCAGTTGCTCCGGCGTAAGTTCCCGGATGTACATCCCGTTCACCCAGAGCAGCTTCTCCTGGTCGAAGATGGCCGCCGACTTGGTGACCCGGTCCAAGGAGAAGTTGTCGATGATGGTCTGGGTGGACATGATCTCGGTCTTGTCGTCCAGCGACCATCCCAGCAGCACCATGAAGTTGCGCATGGCCTCGGGCAGGTAGCCGTCGTCTGCATACTCGCCGATGGCGGTGGCGCCGTGGCGCTTGGAGAGCTTGGCCCGGTCGGGCCCCATGATCATCGGCAGGTGGGCGAACTGCGGCGGCTCGAATCCCAGGGCCTCGATCAACTGCAGGTGACGGGGCGTGCTGGGCAGCCACTCCTCGGCCCGCATCACATGGCTGATCTCCATCAGGTGGTCGTCGGCCACCACGGCTAGGTGGTAGGTGGGAAAGCCGTCGGACTTCAAGATGATGAAGTCGTTCAACGTCTCGTTGCGCCATTCGACCTCACCGCGGATCAGGTCGTTGACCCTGGTGATTCCATCTTTGGGCATGGCGAACCGGATAACCTCCGATTCCTGCCCGGTTTTCGATTTTAGTTCGCTGATCTCTGCTTGGCTCAGGTCGCGGCATTTGCAATCGGCGCTGGCCGAAGTACGGCGGTCGCGGGTCCCCTGGTCCGTGCGCTCCTGACTGCAGTAGCAATGGTAAGCGTTGCCCTGGGAAACCAACCGCTCGGCCAGATCGTGGTAGATATCGAGCCGCTCCGACTGAAAGTAGGGTCCGAAGGGCCCTCCCACCTCGGGGCCCTCGTCCCAGTCAACGTCCAACCAACGCAGACCGTCCAGGATGACCTCGACGGAACCCGGCACCAGACGTGCCTGGTCGGTATCTTCAATCCTGACGATGAACTTGCCGCCGTGGTGGCGGGCGAAGAGCCAGTTGAAGAGGGCCGTCCGGATGTTGCCGATGTGGGGCAGTCCGGTGGGGCTGGGCGCGTACCGGACGCGGACTTCTCCGGGCAATTCACCACTCCAAGCGAATGATTATGGGCACCGATTATTGTAGCATGGGCTACGCCCAATCGGCGGCTGTCAGGCACAGATGTTATGGGTAAAACCGAAGTCTGACCGGCGGTCAAACGTAGGGGCGGGTTTCCAACCCGTCCTGACACTCTGTGGGAGTTCTTCTGCTGGCATGGGGTTTTCGGGGTACCCGTTCTCCGCAATCTCGTTCGTTTCAAAAGCGATCCTGGCCGAGAAAAAGGGCAGGTTGGAAACCTGCCCCTACATCAATATGGTTGCCGGATGACGTGGGATGGGCCAATCGGACCTTTGAGAAAGCCCCGGCTAGGCCCCGCGGAGCGCATCGATGGCCGGGGTGAGGTCGGACGGCAGGCCGGTCTGGAACTCCAACGGCTCGCCGTTAACTGGGTGCTTGAACGCCAGGTGGAAGGCGTGGAGGAAATGGCGGCCGACCAAGTTGCTTGCGTGTCCGCCTCGGCGCCCGTAGATAGTGTCGCCAACCAGGGGGTGGCCGATGTGGGCCATATGCACCCTGATCTGATGGGTCCGGCCCGTCTCCAG
>CAYMZL010000200.1:3268-5136 GCA_964394825.1 uncultured Dehalococcoidia bacterium
GCGGTGTACGATGCCCGGCCGGATCTCCCCACCGATGCCCTGGATGTCGGGGCACATGGCCAGCAGCGCGTTGACCAAGGTCCGGTCGGGGTGTCCCGGTCCGGGGTGAACGGCCAGGCCGGCTGGTTTGTCGATGACCACCAGGTCTTGGTCTTGGTAAACCACGGTGACGGGGATGTCTTGGGCCACCAGTCCGGACGGCCGCGGCGGGGGCACGGACAGGGTGACCAGGTCGCCAGCCCTCACTTTTTGGGACGGTTTGGCCGGTCCGCCGTTGACCAACACCTGTCCCTCGGCGATCAACCGCTGAAGTCTGCTGCGAGTAAGTCCGGTGTCCAGCCCGGCCAGATACCGGTCCAGGCGGGACTCGCCCACCGCTACCTGAAATTCATGGAAGGCCGTCTCGGCGGTCAAAGGGCCCGGTCCCCCGTCCGTTCTTCCACGGTCCGTTCTTTCACCCCGCAGGTGGAGCAGCGCCAGCCGTCCATCACCGAACCCATCTCACCATCGCAGACCGGGCACCAACCGTAGCCGCCTGCGGTGCCGGCGCTTGGATCCGGGGCCTTGGAGCCGCCAGGGCCGGCGACTAGGAAGATCCAGGCCAGGATGACCAGGCCGGTGATTATGGATGCGTCGGCCACGTTAAAGACCGGCCAATCGCCCACATCCACGAAATCGGTCACGTGGCCCAACCGCAACCGGTCCAGAAGGTTGCCCACCGCCCCTCCGATCTGCAAACCAAGGCTCAACCGCAAGAGACCGGTGGGAACCCGTTGGCTGTGGTAGATCCAGATCAGGATGGCGATGCCGATGAAGGAGACCAGGATCAATGGGGTGTTCTGGTCTCGAAAGATGCCGAAAGCGCTGCCGGTGTTGAAGGTGTGGGTGAAGCGGAAGAAACCGATGGCTGGGAATGACTCACGGTACAAGAGCTGGTCCCGAACCAGGAATTTGCTGAACTGGTCCAAGACAAAGATCAGGATAGCCAATTGGATCAGGACAAAGTCTTTGTAGATGGGGGTGCGTGGGGTGTCGGCGCTCACGTTAGGGTCTCCGGGTCTGCCTCGGGAATGCTTCGATTGCCGGGTCTACTTTAGGTGCTCGGTAAAGAACCGGCCGACTTCCGGCACCAACCGGGCTTCCTGTCCATACCAGAAATGGTCCACGCCGTCGAAGAGCTTGAACTCGGGGGAGTGTCTGAAACCGGCCAGCTCGGCGTCCAGTTGGGTCGAGTCCACCAACTTGTCGCGGTCTCCGGTTACGATCAAGGCCGGGACCTTGGAGTCCTTGAGTGGTGTTCCCTCCACTGCCCGGAAGGGCGGGGACACCAGGGCGATGGCGTCGGCCTCGCCGTACAGTTCGCTGTGGCCCAGGATCACCGACGTGCCGAAGGAGTACCCGGCCAGGCCGGTCTTGGCGTTGGTGTCGGGCCAAGCCTTGATCAGGTCCAGGGCGCCCAGCACTTCCTGGGACTCTTTCTCGCCCTCGGTGTGTTCGCCCTCGCTGCCGCCCACGCCCCGGAAGTTGAACCTTAGAGTGACGAAACCCTCTTCAGCCAGACCCAAGGCCAGGGCCAAGACCACGTTGTTGTCCATGTTGCCGCCTTGGAGCGGGTGGGGGTGGCAGATGACCACGCCGGGCCAGGGGCCGGAACCATCATCGGGTTGGGCCATAACGCCCTCGAAAGAAAGTCCCTCGGTTTGGAAGGAAACGGCGCTTTGACGCAAGGCAACTGCTCCTGGGCCGGGTATCTCCATCTTAGGTAAACGACCGCCCTTTGGCAAGAATGAGAGCCCGCACTCCGTTAGTGTTGCAGGCGCAATCCTGCTAGAATGCTGGGTAGTTTTAAACGTGGACCGCTCGAGCCG
>CAYMZL010000201.1:0-5117 GCA_964394825.1 uncultured Dehalococcoidia bacterium
AGCGAGGGGTCTCGTTGTTCTCAACCAATGCTGGTATGTTAGCAACGAGATTCTTTCCTCCCGATACCGATCGGGGCGTCGGGAACGCCTCAGAATGACAGTTTTGAGGCGAGCCCCCGCGCAGGGGAAAGTTAGGATCGGGCAGTCGATGCCCTCATGATCGAAACCGAAATCGAACCAACCTGCCGATAGGTGAACATACATGCCGATGCGCGTCGGTTTTTCCGAGTTCCGCAAACAGATGCTGGAGCGGGACTTGAAGGCCATCGAGGAGATGATTCCCATCCTTGGTGTGGAGAAAGTAATCCTGGTTGGGGACATGGCCGCCGGGGACTACAAACCTGACACCAAGATCGAGTTGGTCATTGTCCACAATACCGAATACTCCTTCGGCCGCCGCGCCGATTTCTTCTCATACCACCTGCCGAGTTCGGTGGAGGTCGATACCCTGGTCTACACGCCGGCGGAATTTGAGGGATTGCGGGAGAAACTGCCGGCATTGGCCAAGGCCTGCCGCGAGGGACGGGAGATATTTAATGCCTGATTACCTGGCGGAGGGCGCCCGCTGGTTGCGCCAGGCCGAACAAGACTTGGAGGACGCCCGGTACCTCAAAGAAGGCGGCCGGCACAACCTGGCCTGCTTCATGGGACAGCAGGCGGCGGAAAAGGCCATCAAGGCTTACCTTTACCACAAGCGGGTTGAGGATGTCTGGGGTCATTCACTTTTGGACCTGTGTGAGGACGCCAAGCTCTTCGACATGATGTTCGATACGGTGAAGTCCGAGGCCCGGCAGTTGGACAAGTACCACTACATCACCCGGTATCCGGAATTCCTGCCCAGCGGCACCTGCTCCGAGGCCTTTGACGAAGTTGACTCGGAGCGGTCCATCGAGCTTTCCACCCAGGTTGTGGCGTTCGCCCGGGAGCGGATTGTCTAGGGACTGAGCAAGAACAAACGCACCGCACGTTCCGCCGTGCCCTCCAACATCTCTCCGGTCCGGCTCAGGGCCTGCTGGAAAGTCATGGTGCCGTCGGAGATGCACAGTATCGACGCCACGCCATGCTCGTATAACTCCTCGTGTCCCTCACCCAGGCTGCCCGCGAGAAGCACCGTGGGTACGCCGTGGGCCCTGGCATGCCGCGCCACGCCCACCGGGGCTTTGTCGAACACCGTGGAGCGGTCGGCCCGGCCCTCTCCGGTTATCACCAAATCGGCCCCCGCCAGATGGGAGTCGAAGTCCAGTACCTGGCAGACCATGTCGATGCCGGATTGTATCTTGGCCCCGGCGAAGGCAATCAGCCCGGCCCCAAGTCCGCCGGCCGCCCCCGCTCCGGGGGCGTCCAAGACGTCACGGCCCATATCCCTTTTAACCACTTGGGCGAAGTTGAGCAGGGCGGCGTCCAGTTCTGCGGCCACTTCTTTCGATGCCCCTTTCTGGGGACCGTACACCGCCGATGCTCCCGTGGGCCCGCACAGAGGGTTGGTCACGTCGGTGGCGGCGACTATCTCCGCGCCGGCGATACGGTCCAGCAACCCCGATGTGTCGATATGGTCCAGGCGCGCCAGGGCGGCGCCTCCGGGAGGGAGGGCATTGCCGGAGGAGTCCAAGAATCTGGCGCCCAAGGCGGTAGCCATCCCGGCCCCGCCATCATTGGTGGCGCTGCCACCCAGGCCGACGATCACCCTTCCGTAGCCCCGCTCCAGCGCCTCTTTCAGGATCTCGCCGGTTCCCAAGGTGGTGGTCACCTTTGGGTTGCGCCGGCGGGGAGGCACCATGGCCAACCCGGAGGCCCTGGCCATCTCGATCACGGCGGTGCGGCCGTCGCCCATCACTCCCCACTGGGCCTCCACCTGTTGATTGATGGGCCCCGTTACCGTGCTGGTGAATATCTCGCCGCCGGTGGCGTCCACCAAGGCGTGCAGCGTCCCGTCGCCGCCGTCGGCCACGGGAAGCAACACCGTCTCCGCGTCGGGAGCGGCCGCGAGAACTCCCCGGGCAATGGCCCGGGCGGCTTCGAGACCGGAGATTCCGCCTTTGAATCCCTGAGGGGCGATGACTATCTTCATAAGGGTATCCGGCAAGGTCGGGCCGAGGGGAGATTGAGCCTGGATCGCGGCCCGGCCATTATACACTCCGGGATACCCATCCCAGGCGGGCTTTGTTACAATCGAATACGCTCGAAAACGCGGAAGCGCCGCCTCGGAGCCCAAATTGGGAACTCAACTGGGGCGCGGCATGTTTGGAGAGTGACCAATGCCCTCGAAAGAGGACCTGAAACGCCGGGCAGCGGAGATCATCGATTCCAAGGCCGATGAACTCACCGCTTTGGCCCGGACCATACTCAAGAACCCCGAACCCGGATTTCGGGAGCTCAAGACCGCCAGACTGGTGGCCGAGAAGTTTGGCGAATTGAGACTGCAGCCCAGGAACGGGTTGGCCGTGACCGGGGTGCGGGCCGACGCCTTGGGTGGAACCGCCGGACCGACCTTGGCGATATTGGGAGAGTTGGACTCTCTGATCGTCGCCGAGCATCCCCATGCCGACCCGGACACGGGCGCGGCCCACGCCTGCGGGCACCATTGCCAGATAGCCATGATGCTGGGCGCGGCCACGGCTCTCACCCAGTCCGACGTCCTGGAGTCGTTGGCGGGGCGCATCGCCTTCATGGCGGTGCCGGCCGAGGAATACATCGAGATCGAATTCCGGAACGGGCTGCGCGAAAAGGGCAAGATCGAGTTCCTGGGTGGCAAACCGGAGCTGGTCCGCCTGGGAGAATTCGACGACGTCAATCTGGCCATGATGCTCCATACCACCAGCAACCCCGCCGAGAAGCTGATGTGCATCAGCAACACCAACAACGGCACGGTGGCCAAGCGCATCCAGTTCATCGGCCGGGCCAGCCACGCCGGCGGCGCCCCACACCTGGGCATAAACGCCCTGAATGCCGCCACCTTGGCCATGACTGCCATCAACTTCAACCGCGAGACCTTCCGGGACGAGGACAGCATCCGCGTCCATCCCATCATCACCAAGGGCGGCGAAGCGGTGAGCGCCGTGCCCGCCGACGTGAGGATGGAGACCTTCGTCCGGGGCCGTACTCTGGAGGCCCTGATGGACGCCAACGCCAAGGTGGACCGGGCGCTCAAGGCCGGGGCCATGGCGGTGGGCGCCCAGGTCAAGATACAGACCATTCCCGGTTACATGCCCCTGCAACAGAACAAGGCCATGGCGGAGGTATTCCGGGCCAACGCCGCCAGCTTGGTGGGCGAAGAGAACGTTGGCTACGTGGAACACCGCACCGGCTCCACGGACATGGGCGACATCAGCCATCTGATGCCCACCATTCACCCCTATGTGGGCGGGGCCACCGGCCTCAGCCACAGCGCAACCTACGTCATAGAGGACTACGGCCTGGCGGTGATCAAGGGGGCCAAAGCCCTGGCCTACACGGCAATCGACCTGCTGGGCGACGGTGCGTCCCAGGGCAACGGCATCGTGGGGGGACAGCGCCCGGATATGTCCGTCGGAGAATACCTGAAATTCATGCGTGGTCTGGCCTCGGAAGAGCTTTTCGAGGGCGCATAACCCATGACCACACCTACCCTTTCAGGCGAGGGCGCATAATCCATGACCACACCCACGCTTTCAATCGAAGAGCTCAAACAGCGGGCCTGCGAGACCATCGAAAAGCGCAAAGAGGAGATCGTGGGCGTGGCCCAGCAGGTGCTGGCCAACCCCGAGGCCGGATTCCGGGAGACCAAGACCTCCCAGTTGGTCGCCCAGAAATTCCAGGAACTGGGCATCCACTACGAGCAAGGACTGGCCCTCACCGGACTGAAGGGCCGCATCCCGGGCGGCGCCGGCCCCGGACCCACCGTGGCCGTGATCGGCGAACTGGACTCCCTGGTGGTGACCGAACACCCCCACGCCGACCCTGAAACCGGGGCGGCCCATGCCTGCGGACACCATTGCCAGATCGGCATGATGCTGGGGGCCACCATGGGCCTGCTGACCCCGGAGGTAGTGGCCCAACTCTCCGGGGAGATCGTGCCCTTCGCCGTCCCCGCCGAGGAATTCATCGAGGTCGAACACCGGTTGGAGATGCGTGAGCAGGGCAAGTTGGAGTTCATGGGCGGAAAACAGGAACTGATCCGCCTGGGCAAGTTCGATGACGTGGACATCGCCATGATGTGCCACACGGCCAGCGACATGGGCGAGCGGAAATTCGCCATGGGCGGCACCAGCAACGGCCACGTCGTGAAGTTTGTCAGATACACCGGCCGCGGGGCCCATGCCGGCAGCATGCCCCATCTGGGCGTCAACGCCTTGAACGCAGCGTCCTTCGCCATCCAGGCCATCAACGCACTCCGGGAGACCCACCGGGGCGAGGACACCGTCCGCATCCACGGCATCATGACCAAGGGCGGCGAGGCAGTCAGCGCCGTTCCCTCCGACGTACGGCTGGAGTGGCGGGTCCGCTCAGCCACTCCCAAGATGGTGGTGGAAAACTCTTTGGCGGTGGACCGTTGTTTCCGGGCCGGGGCCTTGGCCGTCGGCGCGTCGGTGAATATCACCACCATTCCGGGTTACCTGCCCATGCGCCACGACACCAAATTGCAGGACATCTTCCGGCGGAGCGCAGTGGGGCTGTTGGGCGAACACGCCACCGTTGTGATGCCGGCCCGCCGAAACCGGGGCGGTTCCACCGACATGGGAGACCTGAGCCACCTGATACCGGCCTGCCATCCCTACACCTCGGGGGCCGTCGGGCCGGGACACAGCAAGGAATACATCATCACCGACTACGAGTCGGCGGTGATCGTACCGGCCAAGATCATGGCCATGGTGGTCATCGACCTGCTGGCCGACGGCGCCAAGCGGGCCAAAGAGGTGAAGTCCAGTCACCGGCCGGCCATGACCAAGCAGGCCTACATCAAGTTCCAGCGGGAGCGGGCGGAAGTAACGGAGTTCGACGGGGCCGCCTAGCACCGCATCTAGGTGAAATTGACGGATTCGATTTCACCCCCACTCTAATTCTCCCCCGCAGCGGGGCGTTGCCTCAAAACTGTCATTCTGAGGCGTCAGCCGAAGAATCTCGTTGCTAACATACCAGCA
>CAYMZL010000202.1:0-5101 GCA_964394825.1 uncultured Dehalococcoidia bacterium
GAGCCGCGGTGGACTACGTTTCAGGGATGACCGACCACTACGCCATCCGCCAGGCGGAGAAGCTGCAACCCGGCATCACCCAAGGCGCCTTCCACAACGTCCCGCTGGAGTAGGAGGCCCACCGTTTTCTGACCGGAGATTAGCTCTTGAAGGCGGGCATGACCTCTTCGGCAATGATGCTCAGTTGGTCCTTGAAGACCTCCAGGGGCATACCCATCACCGCGCCGATGTTGACCCGTTCCACTCCGGGGTATTTCTCCTCGATCCCCTTGAAGTGCTCGACAACGGATTCAGCCGTGCCGCAGAGCCAGGACCCGGCCTCCACCGCTTCCTCCAACGTGGGAAGCGCGACTCCAGGCGTCCGGCCCTTGTTCACCACCGAGGCGTTCTGCTCCGAAGTAAGGGGCATCACGCCCAGGGGCCCGGCGAACTTCATGGCCTCCTCGAAATAGGGACGGGCCTGTTTGATGGCCTTCTCCTTATTCTCGGCGATGAAGATACGGAAGCCCAAAGCGACGTCTTCGCCCAGTCCCATCTCCCTTCCGTGGCTGGCTCGCGCCGATTGCAGCATCTTCAGCTTCTCTTCCAGGGCCGTGGCAGGGTTATTGGCGATCAACGGCTTGATGCCCATCCGCGCCATGAAGTCGATTCCTCTGGAGTTGGCGCTGACCAGGGGTTGCCAGATTTCCACCGGCTGGGTCACTGGACGGGGAACCAGGGTTAGCTCCTTCAACTGATAACCCCGGTAGGGGACATCCGGGGGCAGTTGATAGTGCTTTCCGTGATGGGAGAAGGTCTCATGGGTAAAGGCTTTAACCATGACCTCCACCTGTTCCTCGAACAGCTCCCGGTTGGCGTCGGAGTCCAGCATCGGCGCGCCGAAGGTCTCCACTTCCCTGGTATGGTAGCCGCGGCCCACGCCGAAGATGATCCGGCCCTTGCTCAAAACATCGGCCATGGCGAAGTCTTCGGCCAGGCGGAGGGGGTGCCACATGGGGACGATATTGAATCCGCAGCCAAACTTCAGCTTCTCGGTCTGGGTGGATAGATAGAGGCCCAGCATCAATAAATTGGGGATGGCTTCATACCCCTCCGGCTGAAAATGGTGCTCCGCCATCCAGAACTCCTGGTACCCCAGTTTCTCCAGGTGTTTTGAGATGTCCAGGGCCCAGTCGAAGGTCTGGACCAATTGCTCGTTGGTGTACCACCGGTCATTGGCCGGCGTTCCTTCAAGACCGAGGTTCTCGTCCACCACATGGCCGGCGTAGGAAGCGGAAAAGTTGTGGATCATTCCTTTGACCTCTGCTCGTGCATCAAATAGAGCCCCGGCGCTGGGGCCTCAATAAAACCCGTGCCGTGGGATTGTTCTGCGTCCGGCGGGCCGTTATTCCTTCTGGACCTGACTGGGCGCCGGGTTGGGCAGTTCCAGCCCGATGGTCACGGGAAATACTCGGACCAGCTCCTCCAGGGTCCAGATGCCGTCTTTCTGGATGGTCTTCACCGGCTCCGGCTCGTTGAGCAGGGTGATCAGGCCCTCGGTGACGTGGAAGACGTGCCCGTTGACGTGGGCCGCCTCGTCAGAGGCCAGCCAGGCGACCATTGGGGCGACGTCCTCCGCCTCGCCGCGCAGGGTAAGGGCGGCGCCGGTGCTGATGCCGCGGGCGGCGCGGAGGGCCCGGGCGTCGTCGGGGATGCTGCCAATCATCCTGGTGGCGGCGCTGGGAGAGATGGCGTTGGCGGTCACGCCGTAACGGCCCATATCCCTGGCCACCACACGGGTGAACCCGGCGATGCCGTCCTTGGCCGCTCCGTAGTTGGCCTGGCCTGAGTTGCCGTACAACCCGGTTGTGGAACTAAAGGTTATGATCCGGCCCGAACGCTGCTGCCGGAAGATGACGCTGGCGTTCTTCACCACCGAGAAGGTCCCCTTCAGATGGACGGCGATCACGTCGTCCCACTCTTGCTCGGTCATGTTGAAGATCATGCGGTCCCGGAGGATGCCAGCCACCGTGACCACGATGTCCAGCCGGTCGAAGCTGTCCAGGGCGGTCTGAACGATCTTCTCGCCGCCGGCCATGGTGGCCACCGACTCCAGGCAAGCCACCGCCTCTCCGCCGTCGGCCTTGATCTCGTCCACCACCTGTTGGGCGAAGGACGAGTCGGCGCCGGTGCCGTCGACGTTGACGCCGGGGTCCACCACCACGACCTTGGCGCCTTGGGCGGCCATCAGCTTGGCGACGCCGCGGCCGATGCCGCGGCCCGAGCCGGTTACTACCGCCACCTTGTCTTTAAGCAGGTCAGCCATCAGAGACACTCCATCTGTTACTAAATCGCCAGTGTTACTAAATCGCCGGTCTTGTATCTTGTTCGGGCCCTCAGGCCCGCTCCCACAGCAGGGTCACGGTGAGATCGGCCTTGGCCCCCTTAATGGGCAGGGTGTTCAGCCGTAATCTCTCGCCTTCGAACTAGAAATTCCTGGTCTGGACGTCGCCGATCCAATTGGGAAACAGACTGCTCTCCACATGGTGGGTCACCCGGCTGTTGGCCTCGTCCACCTCGTAGGTCCCGTAATAGGCGATGTATCCCTCGAACGCTGTTTTTATCTCCTCGGCAGTCCCCTTCAGGAGATTGCCCGACTGGAACGCCGGTCTTTCGCTGCCCGCTATCTGGCCGGAGAAGCTGCCATGGCCGTCGTACATCAGCAGGCCCCCGGGTTCTTTGCCGTAGGGATAGCTGATACGGCCGTCGGACCACTTGCCATAACACTCCAGCAGCCGCCAGGTGCCGGCAAATCTATCGCCAGTCAAGCTCGTGACTACTCCCGGGCGGGGGCCGGGTTATAGATATCCTTGGTGAGGATGTCCCGGGCCATGGGGGCCAGCTTTTCCAGGTCCCAGGTGCCCGCCGGCTCGTAGATGGATTTTTGGGGCCTGGGCTGGGACACCAGCGAGATGGTGTCTCCGTAGACCAAGAAGGTCTGGCCGTTGATGTTCTCGGCAAAATCAGTAGCCAGGTAGCACACGAAGGGCGCGATGTGGTCCGGGTCCAGGCTGGCCAGGTCTTGCTCCCCGGTGATGGGGGCCACGCCGCTGCGGGCCCGGATCTCGGCGGCGCTGCCGGGGATGTCGGCAATCATGCGGGTGCTGGCCCTGGGAGCTATTGAGTTGCAGGTCACCCCGTAGCGGCCCATGTCCTTGGCCACCACCTTGGTGAACCCGGCGATGCCGGACTTGGCCGCGCCGTAGTTGGCCTGGCCCGAGTTGCCGATGAGGCCCGACTCGGAACTGAAGGTGATGATGCAGCCCGAGCGTTGCTGGCGCATCAAGATGCAGGCGTGCTTCACCACGGTGAAGGTGCCCTTGAGGTGGACGGCTATGACATCGTCCCATTCCTCTTCGGACATGTTGAAGATCATGCGGTCCCGGAGGATGCCGGCGCAGGTGACGACGATGTCCAGCTTGCCGAAGTTCTCGATGGCGGTCTGGACGATCTTCTCGCCGCCTTCCATGGTGGTCACCGACTCCATGCAGGCAACGGCGTTGCCGCCCGCGGCCTTGATCTCGTCCACGACCTGTTGGGCCACCGATGTGTCGGCCCCGCTGCCGTCCACATTCACGCCGGGGTCAACAACCACCACGCTGGCGCCTTCCGCGGCCATCTTCATGGCGACACCGCGCCCGATGCCACGGCCGGAGCCGGTGATGACCGCCACTTTGCCGTTCAACATTTCCGCCATTGATGCCTCCCTTGACTTAGACCGGAACTTGGATCGATTTTGGGCAGCCTAAGCCGCCGCTGGTAGCTAACTTGCTGATTCTTGACGGGGCTACGAGAAAGGACCGATGGCCTAACGCAAGGGCAGGGCCACGGTTGCCGAGCCGGGGGTGGTCTTCTCACCGTCTTTGTTCTCGAGCCATATCTCGCAGTCGACCAGATTGGCGCCCTGCTCTTGGTATTTGCGGGTAACAACGCCCTTGGCCGTAATCGGGTTCCCGGGAATGTCCATGCCCCGGTACTGGCAGGCCAGGCGCTTCAGGTCGCCCTCGGGGCCCATCCACTTGGTCACCAGATGGCCGAGAAACGCATTTTTCAACGCGCCGTGAAGTATCACGTCATCCAACTCGTTATTCTTGGCGAAGTCCTTGTCATAGTGGATCTGGTAGTAATCACCGGAGGCGCCGGCATACTTGACCAACTGTTGGGTGGTGGGGTTCTTCACCAGAGACGGCAACTCTGTTCCCTCTTGTACATCGTCCCAGTAAACCTGATCGGCCATGCCTAGGCTCCCGTCGCCCCGGTCGGCGTTCTAATATCCGGCGTTTTAATATCGAATGGAAGTGCTGGTCTGGATGGCCGCAACCTGGTCGAACTGGTTGCGGTAGGTCACCACGATGGAGGTGATAATCATGAGGCCCATGCGTCCGGTGCGCTCGTTGATGTCGGCTATCTCGGAGACGGCCGTGATGCGGTCGCCGGCCCGCACCGGATGGAAGTATTCCCAATCGCTGCCGCCGTCCAGCAGCCGGTTGAAGGGCAGGTCAAAGGGATATGTGGGGCGGTCAACGCCCACGGACCGGAGAAAAGTGGGTGGGGCGATCAGTCCGCCGTAACGGCTCTCCCGGGCCGCCCGGTCGTCATTGAAGACCGGGTTGTCGTCTTCGATGGCCTCGGCGAACTTGATGATGGCGCCTTTCTCCACATCTATGGTGCGGGGAGCGCTCTTCTGGCCGATGGCCTGTTGGCGCATCTCCTCGGTCAAAAATGACGCGGGAGTAGTCACGAAATACCTCCTGTTTTAGTGCACGCCAAGTCTACAATTCGCCCTCCGCGGTGTCAAGAAATTCGCGGGCATTGGGCCACCTTTCTCATTTAATCGGATTGGACAGGCCCGCCACGCCGATATATAGTTTGAAAGATTCCTCCGGACCGGCATCCAGGCACGTTCTCCTGCCTGAGACGCACCCGCCGTCCGCGACCGGTCACTGGGCGCTTTCCCGTCAGAATAGCCAGAATAGATTGTTATGGAGCACGGGCCATGGAGTACGGTTTTTACCTCCCCAACAGCGGCGCCGCCGCCGAGCCCGGCGCCCTCGCGGGCATC
>CAYMZL010000203.1:0-5071 GCA_964394825.1 uncultured Dehalococcoidia bacterium
CAACAAAAAACCTTCAATTTCAAATCGCCCGAACGGTGCGTGGAAGAGTTCCAGGAACTTATCGGTATGGGAGCGACATCGATTCATATTCTCGACGACGCGTTCAACATCCAAAAAGAACGGGTGTCGAAGATGGCCAAGTTGTTCGTTGAAAACGATATCAAGGTCGACTGGAGCGCCCGCGGAACGGTTGAGACCCGGCAAGAGGTCATCGCCGACCTTGCGGAAGGCGGCTGTAAACGGCTCCATATTGGAATCGAGCACCTGGATGACAAGGTGCTGGAATATTTCAAGAAGGCACAGCGCTTCAAGCAGATTCAACGGTTCGCAGAGCTCTGCATCGAGCACAAGATTACCATCCTGGGATACTTCATCTTGGGAGCGCCGATGGAGACGGAAGAGTACCGCAAGAATCTGCCCAAGATGATAGACGACCTGGGTATTGGACTTCCGTACTTCAACGTACTGGCGCCCCTGGCCGAGACCCCCTACTACTTCCAACTTCTGAAGGACGGAACATTGGAGCGGGACTACTGGTCCGAGTTCTGCGCCGACCCAGTGAGGGACTTTGAAATGCCCTCGGGGCGCAGCTTGCAAGAGGACCTCGAGTTACATGCCGTGACCGACGAATATGTCGCTCATTTCAAGCGCAAGGATATGCTGGTCTTCGCCACGTAAACGCCGTATCTGATCCTGCCCGCCGGCAGGTTCGAGTCAAGACCTGATTTGAAGTTGCGGTCTGTTCCTTGGTCAATGTTGGAGCGAATTTCCCGTCATGGACAGCCCAATCTTCGGTGCCCGTAGTATTCGATCCGCATTCGTTCCGGGACGAACCTTGGCAACTCTGCCTGTCAACTGAAAGAAATTTCCCATGCGCTATTTGATAGTCGGGTTGGGCGCTATCGCCAAGCGCCATGTGCAAAATATCAGGGCCATCGACCCCGACGCCCATATTGTGGCCTGGAGGAGAAAGCAAACAGGCCCAGGCGATGCAAACATAGATGGGGTGGTCACGACCTTAGCGGCAGCGGTCGCATCGAAGCCTCAGGTGGCGTTGATCACGAATCCTGCCCCCTTCCACATCGAAGCCGGCCTCAGTCTCGCCCAACATGGCGTCCATCTCTTCATTGAAAAGCCACTTTCCGACCGGCTTGAGGGCATCGACCAATTGATCGAACTATGCCACGAAAAGGGTCTGACACTGATGGTCGGATATAACTTCAGGTTTTACCCGCCATTCCAGGCAATGCGGCAGGCCCTGCTGGAAGGCAAGATTGGGCGGCCCCTCTCGATCCGCGCCCAGGTAGGGCAGTACCTGCCGGATTGGAGGCCCGGTACAGACTACCGCGAAAGCGTGAGCGCGCAGAAAACACTGGGTGGTGGAGTCGTATTGGAACTCAGCCACGAGTTGGACTACGTAAGGTGGCTGATGGGAGAGGTGGATACAGTATCCGCTCATTTGGCCCACGTCAGCGATCTGAAAATTGATGTGGAAGACATCGCAGAGATAACTCTGGGATTCTCTGGTGGGGCCATCGGCAATGTCCACATGAACATGGTGCAAAGTCCGGTCACCAGGAGTTGTCAGATAGTCGGGTCCGAGGGGACGGTTGCCTGGGACCAAAATTGCAACCAGGTACGTCTGTTTTCGGCCGATAATCAGGTCTGGCGAGACATTTGCCCGGCCCGGCAGATCGACCGCAACGAATCCTACCTCGAAGAGATGCGGCATTTCATTGACTGCGTGAACGGAGGGCGAAGTCCAGAGGTTGACGGCGAAGTTGGACGCCGTGTCTTGGAAATTGCCCTGGCAGCCAAGCGTTCGTCTCAAGACCAAAGCACCGTGACATTGGGATCGCAACTGTGATCAAACCGTTCGGCAGTATTCTCGGTCGGGCCGCCGGAAAAGATGATGTATACCTGGAAACGGCGGAAGGACTGTCCTTTCGCGTCAGGCGCGGCTCGTTGGCCCGATTGGGGATGTTATTGCTGGGCATACCCCACATGGGACTTCGCTTAAGATCCCATTACCTCTTCCCTCTGCTGTCAAAAAAAATCAATCGGTCCAGTAGCCTGCGGGTATTGGACGACGGTTGTGGTTTTGGCTTGTATTGCATGGAACTCGCCGACCGGCATTTCCATGGTGTGGTCGGGATCGATGCGGACATCGACCGTATCAAGGCTGCAACTCAAGCGGCTGGCAACCTCGGGCTCCCTTGTGATTTCCTGGTGGCCGATGCACAGAAACTGCCATTCAAAGACGGGTGCTTCCAATTGGTGCTGTCGACCGAGGTTATGGAGCACATTCCAGACGATGAAGCTGCGGTTCATGAAATAAGCCGGGTCCTAGATAAAGACGGCAGCCTTTGCATCACCACGCCTGGCACCTCACCGCTTAGCGAGAGTGTCGAACACAGCATGGGACACGAAAGGACCGGATATGACCGGGAGTCGTTGTCAACTTTGCTGCATGATCAAGGATTAATTATGGATTCCGCCCGGCCGTACGGTTCTGTCTTCGGTTCGTTATCCTGGAAGGCCAACCGGTTCTTTTTGGCTAACATCCCGCTGTCGATCCCCCTGTTACTCGCCAGCTTTTATCCGTTGTTTTCGTTCGCCTTACTGGACAGATGGGCTCAGATATTTAACCCAGACCCAAACAAATTTGTTGGCTGGATCGTTACGGCGATCAAGAATTAGTTTCACGAGGTCGGTATTCATTCCTTGGGGGTTGAATTGGGCGGCCGGCTAAACGCAACCCAACCAAATTCCTGAAATTAGGTGGGATAAATATGATGTTACAAGCAACGCAGGTCCACCTGTCCGAAGAGAGGAGAGCAGTTGTCTAAGGAGCCGATCAACATCGAACTCTCAATTATTTTCCCGGTCTTGAACGAAGAGCACACCTTGGCTCCCATAACTGAGCGGACCGTTACTGTAATCAACAATTACCAATTTGTTAACAATTGGGAAATAATTTTCGTCGACGACGCTTCGACGGATAGCAGCCTGCAGGTGATGAAAGACCTGGAAACGAAATTCCCGGACCTTATCCGAATCATGACGCACAAAACACGGCAAGGGCAAAAAGGTTGCTTCATGACCGGCTTTGAAAATGCCCGCGGTTGGATGTCTGTGGTTATGGATGCAGACATGCATGTGATTCCCGAAGAGTTGCCGTTGGTCTTGGACAAGGCGATAGGTGAAGGCTACGAGATGGTCTACACCCACAGTGACCGATCTCGGAGCACTGAACGCCGGACATTCGTCAGCTCGACGGGGAACATATTTATGAAGCTCATCTTCAATAGCCCCGTGCGCGACGCGGCCAACAAATTCACAGCCGTTGAAACCCGCTTCATTAGGGGTGTCAAACTTGGAATGGGCGATCAACGGTATCTGTTGCCGATTTGTATGCGAAGAGGCCTATCCAAGGTTGCTGATGTGCCCTGTGTATTCGGAGTTAGACAATACGGCAGTTCGAACTACAACAAATGGAAAAAGATGTTGATCGGCGTGCCCCAGATGATTTCTCTGAGAATACGATTGCTCATGGGGGAATACGACTTGCCTCCCGTTGGCCCTGCGGCCAGACCCGAATTCCAGCCTGACCAGTTAGAACTGCACGAAAATGCGCATCCTTTTTTGGGGTAACGGCGAGCGGGGAGAGTCATGCCTCCGGGAGCTATTGGTAGCCGGGTTTGACGTCGTGGCGGTAATCGACCAACGACGAGACACTTCCGCCACGCAATCACTCTCCCTCGAGGCACAATCCCAGGCGAGCGGTATCTTCTACCACCAATTAAGAAGCCTTCGCTCGCAAGAATCTTTGGATCTCGTCAAGTCCTACTCCGCCGATCTGTTCGTATTGGCTGGTTACGCCAGGTTGCTGCCGCCGGCGATGATAAATATTCCACCTATGGGCGCAATCAACACCCATGCTGGGCGAATTCCAGAATACCGAGGAACGGCCGCTATACCATGGCAGATTATTCGTGGCGAACAAGAGTTGGGTCTCACAATTCTCTACGCCGATGAAGGAGTGGACACTGGGGATGTCTTGCTGTTTGAAACCTATGAACTCGGCCCTGATGAAGGAGCAACTGAAGCTGTCGCCACCGCGGTTCGCCGATTTCCCAAGATGCTTGTGGAAGTGCTGCAAGGACTCCAAGAGGGTTCGCTAAGTGGCCATCGCCAAGACCTAACAGCCGGGTCACAATACACCAGACGGCAGCCAGAAGATGGTCTGATCGATTGCAAGTCTATGAACGCGGAAGAAGTCTTCAATTTGATTCGAGGTCTCAGACCGCCTTACCCAGGAGCTTTCGGTTGGGTAGGATGCGAAAAGGTTGTCATCCAGAAGGCAATGCTGCTGAAAGAGAATATCTACGGAGTACCCGGGCGTATGCCTTTTTTTCGGGATAACGGCATCGTTCTAATCTGTAAAGATCGTGGGATTCTGGTTACAGAAGTCCGGTCAGGAGACCGCATAATTCCGGCCAGAGAAGTGTTTCGAATTGGGGATTCCTTGACCTGTGGCCCAAGACCCTCGGTCTGATGTTCAGAACGCTCGATTAGCGCGATGGCCTGACGGAGTGGGCCTCCCAAAGGCATAAACTACTTCGTCCCTGAATTATTTATATCTAACAATGGCCTACATAGAGCACCGAATAGACATCTCGACAACGCGATTACTAGATCTTTCCAAGATTCAAACCATCGAGAATTCTGACAATTAGGGACGAGTATGGCTGATACGAAGATTCTGATCACAGGTGGAGCCGGGTTCATTGGCTCGCATATAGCGCAGAACCTGGTAAAAAAAGAGATTCCGGTGACCATCCAGGACTCTTTCGTTCACTATTTCAACCCGCTTGAACCTAATGCTCAACTATACCAAAGGTATATGGAGCACCGGTTCCGGAGTATTCGGAACAATGTCACAGTCGTGCGCGGTAACACCCGCGATAAGGGGGATCTGGGTCGAATCCTCCGCGACGAACGACCGACGCATATCATCCATTTGGCAGGTGTGCCCATCGCGGATGTCTCAAATGAACACTCCGAAGAG
>CAYMZL010000204.1:0-558 GCA_964394825.1 uncultured Dehalococcoidia bacterium
CTCGTCCGCACGGGCAACTACCGGATGCGCTTGGACAGCCCACCCGCCAAGGCCGGCGAGCCGATGACCGCCTGTCAGGTGGCCTGCACGCCCTTATTCAAGGAGCGGGGCATCGCCATGCTGGGCACCGACACCTCCAACGACTTCCGGCCCTCCCATTACAAGACCGTCGGGTCGCCGCTCCATACGATGTGTCTGGTCACCATGGGGCTGTGGCTCATCGACAACGCCAACCTCGAAGAGCTGGCGGAGGCCTGCGCCCAGCGTAACCGTTACGAGTTCATGCTGACCCTGGCCCCGCTGCGCCTCCGCAACGTGACCGGCTCCCCCGTCAGCCCCATCGCTCTGTTCTAGGGAGCCCAGGGGCAAGCGGGAATTAAAAAAGGGCGGGAATAACCCCGCCCTGCGTCTTTCCGGCGGAAGCCGGAATCCAGATTGGCTGGATTGGTCAAACATCATTTCAGGAGAGCATCCTGGATTCCAGCTTTCGCTGGAATGACGGTGGTGATTTTTTGCTTCATTGTGGCTTCCGCCGGGATGACGGGTGTCTGTAGGGGC
>CAYMZL010000204.1:658-5066 GCA_964394825.1 uncultured Dehalococcoidia bacterium
GGGTTTCCAACCCGCCCTACCTCTCGTAACAAATGCTCCTTCAGCT
This sequence comes from uncultured Dehalococcoidia bacterium, assembly GCA_964394825.1. Lineage (GTDB taxonomy): Bacteria > Chloroflexota > Dehalococcoidia > Lucifugimonadales > UBA3495 > UBA9611. The sequence goes on from CAYMZL010000204.1 coordinate 705, forward strand.
CATATCCTTATGAGATCGAGCATTTCCCTAGTCGGCCGGGAAGGCCGTCCGCTGATACAAAGATACGGGTTGTGTAAAAGGGCAGGTTAAAAACCTGCCCCTACATATGCTGGGTGAACCTGCGATGTTGTTAGAGTTCTGCGTTCCGGCTTTCGCTGGAATGACGGTGGGGATTTTTTGCTTCATTGTGGCTTCCGCCGGGATGACGGGTGTCTGTAGGGGCGGGTTTCCAACCCGCCCTACCTCTCGTAACAAATGCTCCTTCAGCTCATATCCTTTGAGATCGATCATTTCCTTGGTAGGCCGGGAAGGCCGTCCGTTTATACAAAGATAGAGGCTGTGTAAAAAGGCAGGTTGAAAACCTGCCCCTTCGTATGCTGGGTGAACCTGCGATGTTGCTAGAGTTCTGCGTTCCGGCTTTCGTCGGAATGACGACAGACGCTATCTAACGAAGGGAATGAACCGTTTGATGGGGAGCGTGAAGAATGACGCGCCGAACAAGATTGCGCCCACTATCAGCAGCGTGAGGGAAGGGCCGATAAATCCATCGGTTAACTGAGACCCGAAGGAGATTAGGATGTCTCCGCCCAGTTCGGTCACCGACGGCGGCACGTCCGTCACCTTGTCGGCGCTGGTCTCGATAAAGTCGGTCAGCCGGTCGGGCACCTCGCTCTCGGCAACCTTGCCCAAGACGAAGAACACCACGCCGGTGACCAGAAGGGCCATCCCAGGCCCCCGCAGCATGCCGGTAAGTAGCGGAAAATACACCAAGCCCATCAAGATTGCCCCGCCGATCACCATGATTAGGGTGGTCGGCTCGCCGAAGCTGCGGGCCCGGGAGATCCACTCCCGTCCTTCATCAAGGTCGGCCCTGATCTGGGCCTCCGACGTACTGGGGTCCCACTCAGCTATCTGGCGTATCAGGTCCAGGCGGTCACCCGCGCTGAGGTCCTCCCGCACCCGGTCGATGGCTTTGTCCATCAGTGGTTCAGCCAACAAACGGGCCGACACCTTAAGCATCGCCAGGGTGTCGCCGGCCTCGAATGGCGCCCGTAATTCCTCGCGGTTATTCCTCAAGAGTTGGGTGGTCTCAGCGTCCAAGTTGCTGGACACCAGCAGAAGGTCGAAAGCCGAGGCGAACACCAACTGGCGGCAGAGCGGTTCCAACGCCTTCAAAGAAGGAACTGTCGTGGGCACCTCGCCGCCGGCCAGGGCCTCGAACCTTTTGACGTAACGGCCGGCCAGGCCGGTCACCGATGCGGTTGAGCAGCCGCTGATACCCGGGTCCTCCACCCGCAGTTCGTCTATCCGGCCGTCCATATAGGCGAACATGACCGTCTTCACGTTCCTCAGAGGCTCGGCCAACTCGATATAGGCGTCCAGTTCGTCCACATCCTCTTTGACGTAGGCGATGGTCCGCTCGATGGTCCCTTCCACCTGCGCCTGGATATAGGCGGGGGGCAGGATCTCCCGCAACAGGTCAACGATGTCCTGATGGCTGACGACCTGGATGTCGCCCAGGAACTCCTCGGTCTTGTCCACCAATGCCTCGTCCACCAGCACTTCGTCGTAGATGCGGTCGTAGGTGTCCTCGGCGGAGATGGTGTCCTTGTAGAAATCGGCGCTGAGGAGTTTGTCGGAGAAGTTGTTCAGGATCAAGAAGAACAGGAACCCAACAAAGATGACCACGCCAAGGACCAAAGCCGCCCCGGCGCGGAGCATGGAAAATATACAACCCATATCTAGCTACGATTCTCCGAACACGTCGAGATTGATTGGGCACGGACCAAGATTGGCCCTCTGCAGCGATTCTAGCATCGCGTAGTCGTTAACTCACGCCGCATGGATGACCGCTCCCAGGCAAAGCAGATGGCCGGATTTACTCAAATGGCTTCGCCCAGGCATTAGTGCCGTCTTTCCGGCGCAGGCCGGAATCCATAATGTCTGCTTTAGCCAGATTTCATGATGTGCGAATTCCCTGGATTCCAGCTTTCGCTGGAATGACGGGGCATTTTTTACGTCTTTCCGGCGCAGGCCGGAATCCAGGCACCCCAGGTCTTCATAGCATCCAGGTGTTCGAAGGGAAGCAGGTAGGGGCACGGCCCCGATAAAATCGGGGTGCCCCTACCTGCCCAGGATCTTGGTTCGTCGGCGGTGTTGGTCAGTAGTTGGGTCTGATGTCTTGCAGCCGCCGCACTCGCTCCTCGATGGGCGGGTGGGTGGAGAACATCCCGGCCACCTTTGCGCCCCGAAGAGGGTTGACGATGAACAGATGAGAGGCGCCTTCGGCCACCTTCAAAGGGCGGTGCTGAGATGCCTGCTCCATCTTTTGCAGAGCGCTGGCCAGGGCCAGCGGGTCGCCTGAGGTGTGCGCGCCCGTGGCGTCTGCCTGGTACTCCCTGGTCCGCGAGATCGCGGCCCGCACCAGGCCGGCCGCGATGGGCATCACGATGGCGACGACGAGCAATCCAATGAAATTGTCCCGGCCCCGGCCGCCCATTCCACCGAACATGGCCGATATCTGGGCAAAAAAGGCCAGCATGGATATGGCCCCGGCGACGGTGGCGACCATCGCCATGATCAGAGTGTCCCGGTTGCCGACATGGGCCATCTCGTGGGCCAGCACACCGCCCAATTCCTGCCGGTTCAAGATGCGCTGGATGCCGGTGGTGACCGCCACGGTGGCGTGATCCGGGTTGCGGCCGGTGGCGAAGGCGTTGGGGGAATCGGACTCAATCTCGAAGACCTTGGGCATGGGCAGCCCCGCCAAGGACGCCTGCTCTCGGACGATACTGTACAGTTCCGGGTCGTCATTCTCGGTGATGGCGGTGGCGTGGGTCATTTTCAAAGCGATGCGGTCCGAGAACCAGTAGGCGCTGAAATTCATCACGATGGCCAAGACCAGGGCGAAGATGATGCCGCCGACCCCGCCAAGCATCGCGCCCACCAGCAGGAGCAGCGCCGACATGACCATCATCAAGAAGAACGTTTTAACAGTGTTCATCGCTAATAAGACCTCTTCATCGGGGATTCCCGGGGCGGCTCTCAAAGGGACTCGAGACCAGTAGCAAAATGCCGATCAGGCTCCCCAGCTTGCGCCCCGAATTATAGCATCTTGAAGGGGTTTCCAATCGATGCTACGCCTGCCTAGCCAGTCTCGGTTTCAATTGACACCTGAGGAGCTTGGTGATATGTTTCACAACGTCCCGGCAGGCCCAATTTCCGGCCATTGACCGGCCGCTTGCCGGTAGGAGAACTATGGCTCTCAAGATAGGCGTTCTAGCGAAGCAGGTACTCGACCCGGAGATGCCAATGGCCGCGTTCCGGATCGATGGGGATTCCAAGAAGGTTGTCCCGCCGCCCAACATACCGCCGGTGGTCAACGGGTTCGACGAGAACGCGGTGGAAGCCGCCTTGCTGATCAAAGACGTACAGGAAGCCACGATTACGGTAATCTCGACGGGTACCGAGTTCGCCCTAGACGTCATGAAGAAACCCCTGTCCATGGGCGCCGACGAGTTGGTCCTCCTCCAAGACGACGCCTTCGAAAACACCATCGACAGCTTCCTGACCGCCCAATTGCTGGCGGCGGCGGTCCGCAAGCTGGACGGCTTCGACCTCATCATCTGTGGACGCCAGGCCTCCGACTGGGACAATGCTCAGGTGCCCCTGGGAGTGGCGGAGATCCTGGGCATGTCCTGTATCTCCCTGGGCAAAAAGGTAGAGGTTCTAGACGGCAAGGTCCGGGTTGAACGCATCATCTCCGACGGCTACGAGGTTGTTGAGGCTTCGTTGCCGGCGTTGGTGACGGTGAGCAACGAACTGGGCCAGCCTCGGTATCCCACCCTGCGGGGCATCATGGCGGCCACCCGGAAGAAGCCGACCATCTGGAGCGCCGCCGACCTGGGGCTGGATGCCGCCCAATCGGCGCCGCGGATCACGCTGCTTGACCTATTCGTTCCGGTCAGCGACCGGGAATGCGAGATCATCGAGGGAGAGGACCCGGCCGACGCCGGCCGCCTCTTGGCCCTGAAGCTGCGGGAAGACAAGATCATCTAGTCCCCTTCCCCTCAACCATCTATTAACCTGGTTCCGCATATTTAATTCCGCCGGTCCGCCGAGACCTGCTGAATGATTCCAAAGGCATGGGAGGCCGTAATGGCTGATGGCACCGGAGTACTGATACTGGGCGACACCTCAGGCGGGGAGTTGGCTGGCACGACCCTCGAGTTGCTGGCCGCCGGGCAGAAGGTTGCCGGCGACCTGGGCGAAGAATTGGCAGTCGCCCTTCTGGGCGACACCCTGGACGTGCCGGCCCAACAAGCCATCGCCCACGGCGCCCAGAAGGTCTATGCAGTAAAC
>CAYMZL010000205.1:0-5063 GCA_964394825.1 uncultured Dehalococcoidia bacterium
CGGTCCCCGATCAGGTCTATCGTTTTCATGATCTCAGCGTGGGGCGGCCCTCCCGAATGGGCGTGTCTCAGCCGCAATAGGCAGGACTCGGCCCCCGTCGCGTCGCTCCACCGCTGAAATTCGGTCAGGCATTCCTCGGGGTCGCCCAAGATCAGCCGGTCTTTGGCGATCCGGTCCAAGGTCAGTTCCGACTCGTCTTTGATGGACCTGAACTCGGACAACCCATTCCGCCAATAGTAGCGGTAGGCCGCCAGGACTTCGGGGCCGTAGACCTCTTCCGCCTCTTTCCTGGAGCCCGCCACCCAGGCGTCCCGCATGATGACCACTTCCGGCTTCTTGTCGGCGGCCTCGGCGGAGCGGCGGTACTCGTCGATCAACCGGCAGGTATTATCCAGCGTGGTGCTGGGCGTGGTGACCAATGCATCACCGATGGCGCCGGCCCGCCGCGCGCTCACCGGCGCTCCCGCGCCGATCCATAGCGGTGGATGGGGCTTTTGCACGGGGTCCGGCCGTACCCGGAGGTTCTCTATCTGATGGTGCTTGCCATCGAACGAGAATTCCTGGCCCGACCAACACTCGCGCAGTATCTGGACCTTTTCTTCGAATAGCTCGACGCGGTCTGACATGCTAACGCCGAAGGCTCGAAAATCCGCGTCTTGGTATCCCAGGCCAACCCCGACCGTCACCCGCCCTTTGGAGATGATATCCAGGGTTATTACGTCTTCGGCCAGGCGGACGGGATGGTGCAGCGGCAACAGGATCACCGAAGTTCCCACCCTCAATCTGGTGGTGGAAGCCGCCACGGCGGTGCAAACGATCAGAGGTGACGGGAGAAAACCGTCCTGGTCCTGATGGTGTTCTCCAAAGAAGCATGAGTCGAACCCGGCTTGCTCGGCCAAACGCGCCTCTTCGATAACTTCGTCCACGCATCTGGGCAGGTCCTCGCCGCGAGGCGGGTTGGCGATGGAACTGTAGATTCCGAATTTCATGGTTTTGCGGTCTCCTTGTTTATTCCGAATCTCACCGGTTTAACGCCCGGACAACAGCCCGGCAGCCGCGCTCAGACGTCCGGGTTGAGGCGCCATTGGGTGGCGCTTTCGAAAGCGTGGCCCATCCGGCACAGCAGGGGCTCGGATAGGTGTTTGCCCACGAACTGAATGCTCAGGGGCAGTCCGTCGCCGTCTAGACCACAGGGCAGCGAGATGGTGGGTGCGCCGTTAAAGTCGAAGGGTATGGTGAACCGGCCCCAGTCCCAATCATCCTCCTCCATGGGCCCGTACAACTCCTCGGGCGTGACCGGACCGGCCGTGGTGGTCATGGACGGACACACCAGCACGTCGATTTCGTCGAAGATACCGGCCAGGATACCATTGCAGGCCAGCCGCTGTTTGTTGGCCTCCGCGTATCTCGCGCCGGTGACGGCGGCCCCCCGTTCCAGCCATCCCCGGAACCAAAGGCCATATTCGTCGCTGCGGGACGGGTACGTTTCCCGGTGGGCGGCCGCCGCTTCCGCCTGGCACAGCACGCCCCACGCCGAGAGGAAATCATTGATGTCGGGGGTGTCCGGCATCCGGACCTGGACCACCTGTGCGCCCAGTCCCTCCAATACCCGGACTCCAGCAAGCACCCCCTGGGTCACCGGCCGGTCCACGTCATCAGTGATATACCGTTCGTCCAGGCCGATGCGCACGCCCGGTATCCCCCGGTCCAGGCCTTCCAGCATATCGGGCGCCGGAGCCGTCAGCGATGTCGGGTCATTGGGGTCGTGGCCCGCCAGGACTTGAAGCATGATTCCGGCGTCCGCGGCGCTGCGGGTCATGGGCCCTATGTGGTCCATGGACTCGGCCAAGGCGAGTACGCCGTGGCGGCTGACCCGGCCCCAAGTCGGCTTGATCCCGACGATGCCACAGGCCGCCGCCGGAAACCTGATGGAGCCTCCAGTGTCGCTGCCCAGCGACCCGAAACACATCCCGGCGGCCGTGGCCGCGCCGGAGCCGCTGGATGAAGCGCCCGACCACCGTTCCGTGTTCCAGGGATTGAGGGGGATCTGAAACTCCGGGTTGTACCCGGCCATGGCCCCCTCGGTGAGGTTCAGCTTCCCCAGTATCACGGCACCGGCCGATCGTAGTCTCTCCACGACGGTGGCGTCGAAGTCCGGTACGTGGTCCCGCAACACCTGAGTGCCGCCCATGGTCCGGACCCCTTTGGTGAAGCAAAGGTCTTTGACCGCGATGGGGACGCCGTGAAGTGGACCCAGATACCTGCCTGCGGTAATCTCGGTCTCGGCGGCGCGGGCCGACGCCATCGCTTGGTCCGCCATGACCGTGGCATAGCTTTTGTACCGGCTGTCCATGGAACCGATACGGTCCAAAATTGCTTCGGCCAATTCCACGGGAGACAATTGCTTGGTCTCGATCAGGCCGGCCACTTCGGAGATGGTCTTGAAGTGCAGGGGTGTTTCTGGCATAACCTGGCTCCTTGCCGGGGTACCGGTCAGGGTTGGTCTACTCTACAATACCTGGCCACGGGGGGCGAATTCCTGTCTCAAGATTCCCCCAGTGATCCCCAGGAATCCGTCAGAGATTACATCGCCTTCACGGTCCATCTGATGTCCGAATCGCCTTTCACCCGGAAACCATATCAACAGGAGAACTTTGGCAATGAGTCTCGAAGCTGTAAAAGCCCTCACCTTTGACACCGGAGGCACGATACTCGATTGGCACACCGGTTTCAGCAACGCATTGGCTAAGGCCGGGGCCAAGCACGGCTTGGAGAAGGACTGGCCGGGAATAGTCAACGAACTGCGCCGCCGGTCGCTGCGCCGGATGGTGAATCTGGGCCAAGACTCTCCTCCCGAGTACAACTTCGACGACTCCCACCAGTTTGTGCTGGACGAATTGATTGCCGAGAACGGGCTGGACGCCATCACTGAGGAAGAACGGCGTGAAATCTGGTGGATGGCACCCCATAACTTCGAGGCGTGGCCCGACTTTCCAGCGGTGCTGCCTAAGCTGCGCGAACGGTTCATTTGCGCCTCTCTGACCATCCTAAGCTTCAGAATCGTCATTGACACCGCCAAGCACAATAACCTGAGTTGGGACGTGGTGATCTCCTGCGAGGGCATCGGGAAGTACAAAACGCTGCCCGAAGCCTATCTGACCGGGGCCAAGTGGCTGCAATTGAAGCCGGAGGAATGCCTGATGGTCGCCTGTCACAATTTCGACCTGGACGCGGCTAAGAATGCCGGGTTCAAGACCGCGTTCATCAGACGCCCCGACGAATGGGGCGCCGCGGGGCCTCCGGACCCGGAGCCGAACCCGGTACACGATATCGTCGCCGACGGCTTCCCCGACTTGGCGAGGCAGTTGGGGGTCCAGGCTTAGGGCGGGTCGCCGCCTCATTTCCCTCTTCCCCGTCAGCTATCCCGTCGAATTTTTGAAAACCACCATTTGATATCATGCTCTACGGGCTGATCACCGCTCCAAGATAAACGGAACGCCCTTCCCCATCCGGAGGAACGCCCCAACATGCCAGAACTGCCCGAGGTGGAAAACACGCGCCGGAACCTGGTCCGGGCCGGGCTGCCCGGTTGCACCATAACCGGCGCCGATATCACCTGGGCCAACACGGTCAAAAAACCCTCGGCGGCGGAATTGGCGGAGGGACTGAAGGGCCGCACCGTCCAGGACGTTCAGCGCCGGGGCAAGTACCTGATATTCCCGCTGTCGGGCGGAAGCCCGGCCACCTTCATGGTGCATCTCGGCATGACCGGCCGGCTCCAGGTCCACCTCCAGTCCCAGGAGCCCCACCCCATGACCCGGCACTCCTTCTCCCTGGACGACGGCCGGGAACTCCGTTTCGTGGACGGCCGCAAGTTCGGCAAGCTGTGGCTGGTGGACTCCCCGGACGAGGTGCTGCCCGCCATGAGCCCGGAGCCCTTCGACGACGGGTTCACCGTCGAGACCCTCGCGGAGTCCTTCACCGGCAGAAAGGCCCCCGTGAAGGCACTGCTCTTGGAGCAGTCCATAGTCTCGGGTCTGGGGAACCTCTATGCCGACGAGTCGTTGTTCCTGGCGGGCATCCACCCGGAGCGGCCGGCGTCGGGGCTTTCCACCGTCGAGATTGTCCGGCTGCGGCAGGCGATAATCGACGCCCTCACCGCCGCCTACGGCGTTTACGACCGGGCCCGAGACCAGCATTGGCCCGACCCGCCCACGGCCCTGACCACCTGGAGCCACCCCCGGGACACGGCGGCAGCCTGCCCCAACTGCGGGACCGACATGTCGGCCATCCGCGTCCGGGCCCGGGGAACCTATTTCTGTCCCAAGTGCCAGGTCTAAATTCGGCGTAGGGGCACGGCAACGCCGTGCCCCTACTGTTGCCAGCTAACCGACTCGGCTCATAAGTCTGGCCAACGAGGTTCGACATGGCGAATAACCAGCACGACCTATTAATCATCTACACGTCCAAGAACGGCCGGACCGGCTCCATGGTGGAACCAATTCTCCAGGGAATCAATGACGGCGGCTCCAGCGCGCTGGTCCGCATGGTGGAAGAAGTCCAGTGGGAGGAGATGCTGGCCGCCAAGGGAATCATTGTCGGGACTCCGGTGCGGTTCGGCGGTGTTGATTGGCAGATCAAGCGGTTGTTTGACGTCACCGCCCACCAGGACTATCCCGGTCCGCTGTCGGGCAAGGCCGGCGGGGCCTTCACCGGTGGAGGCAGACCCGGCGGCGGCGCGGAGTTGGCCCTGCTCAGCATGCTCCACATACTGCTGAACCACGGGATGGTCATCCAGGGCAACGCCCATTCATCCCACTACGGCCCGGTGGCCCTGCGCGAGTCCTCGCCAGAGGAGATCGAATCCGTCTGTAAAGCCTGGGGACGGCATTGGGCGGAGTTGGTGCACCGGCTTAACCCGGCTGGGTAAAAGCGAGTTGGTCCGACACCCTTCCCCTTCCGCCGAAGGGCTTAGCGCGGAAGGACACCATGAGCGGTTGGAAGGCTAAATTCGTATCACTGGGGAGTCGGAGCCCGCCACTCGCCGAAAATCTGGCGCAATG
>CAYMZL010000206.1:0-1152 GCA_964394825.1 uncultured Dehalococcoidia bacterium
CGGTCCCCCTTTGCAAAGGGGGAGGATCAGTCCCCTCCCGATCTGAATCGGGATAAAGGGGGATTTAGCGGGATTTCGTGGGCGCCAACGCGTCGATCACCTGGCTGTGGGAGGCCTTATTGTCGCCCACGGCGAAGGGCGCGATCACCGGCAGTTGTAGGCCGGCGTCACGGCGCTTTTCCAGGGCGGCACGGCATTCTTCAACCGTCCCAACCACCGCGACCTGGTCCTGCATCTCGACGGTTATCGAATCGGCGGCCTTGTCCAGGTTGCCCTCGGCCAACGCGGCCGCGGCGGCGGACATCTCCTTGTCGAAACCCGTCCCCGCGAAGAAATTGCGGTAGAAGGTGTTGCTGGCGTACCGGGCGACCTGTCTCCGCAGCGAGTCCCTGGACGCCGACACGTCATCCCCCACCGCCACCCTCACGTAACCGGCGATGTCGATTTCCTTGGGGTCCCGGCCGGCTTTCTCCGCGCCCCGCTTGATATGCCCGACGGCCTCTCCCAGGTAGTCCACGGCCGTCCAGTTCATGAGGACCCCGTCGGCCAGCTCGCCGGCCAACTCCAGCATCTGAGGGCCCAGGGCGGCGATGTAGATGGGCACCTTGGACTCAGGCGCGGCCGCTCCCAACGACGCGCCGGAAATCTTGAACTGCTTGCCGGGGAAATTGACTTCCTCTCCCGACAGCAGCGCCTTTACTATCTGGATGGTCTCCCGCAAGCGGGTCATGGGCTGTTTGAAGGGGATGCCGTCCCGGCTCTCGACGGTGGGACGGTGCCCGACTCCCAGGCCCAGCATGAACCGTCCTCCCGACACCGCCGCCATCCCCGCCGCGTCCATGGCGGTGTTGGTCGCGGTGCGGGCGAAGATGGGCAGTATCCCCGTGCCCAACATCACGGTTTCAGTCTTCATGGCGATCGCAGCCAATGAAGTCAGGGAGTCGCGTCCGCCGCCCTCGGGCACCCATACGGCCTCGAAGCCGTTCCGCTCGGCCTGAGCGCCAAGTTCCTGGTAGTCCTGAGGGGTCAGAGTTGGGTCGTTCTCCAGACGCACACCGTAGCGGGCCATGCTTGCTCCTTAATCAGTCCTGTAGTTTCGGTCAGACGCCCAGTTGCGCCGCCAGGTCCCGGAAGTCCTCGCAGACGTAGTCG
>CAYMZL010000206.1:1252-5030 GCA_964394825.1 uncultured Dehalococcoidia bacterium
CTCAGACCCTGTTTCCCGGCGGCCAGCAGGTCGCTCTGGTGGGCGGCCACCATCATCACCTGATCCGGTTTGAGGTGCAGGAGTTCCACGCCGGTCAGATAGGTCTTGGGGTCGGGCTTGTAGGCATGGGCCAACTCAGCGCCCAGTATGCAGTCCCAGGGCAGTCCGGCGTACTTGGCCATATCGGTCATCAGCGCGATGTTGCCGTTGGACATGGTGGCCAGGATGAACTTGGACTTCAGCCGGTGCAGTCCCGGGGGTGCGTCCGGCCAGGCGTCCAACCGGTGCCAGGCCAGGTTCAGGTCGGCTTTGGCCTCTTCGCTGATACCGGTGATGCCGAAGTCATCCAGCAGCTCTTCAAGGCCCATCCGGTGCAGGCTGTCCAGTTCGGTCCAGGGCAGTTCCCCGGAGCGCACCTTGTCCATGAAGGGACGGTACTTGGCCCGCCAGCTTTCGGCAAAGGCCACCCAGTCGGCGGTTATGCCGTTGGCCTTGCCGAAGTTTTCGCCGTGGCGGGTGACCGAACTGTGCCAGTCCACCACGGTGCCGAACACGTCGAACACCAAAGCCTTGATCTGCGATGAGTCCATTACAGCCTGCTCCTTGGCTACCCGTTTCCAATCTTGAGGAGAATCTCCGCCAGTTCACCGGCGTGGGTAATCATGGTGTCATGGCCGGAATCCACGGGATAGATCCCCCAGCCGGCCCGCCTGGCCCGTTCGGCCACCGAGTCGAAACCCGATTCACCGCCGCCGACAAAATTCTTGGGAATCGCCTTGGCCTCTGGGTTTCCCATGCGGACTGGGCTGGCCATGGCCGCGGCCGGTTGCGGAGTCACATTGGCCCCGACCCAGGACAGGTCCTCGGGGTCGGTGATGCCCCAGCGGCGGCCCACCTCGTCAGCCGAGGCCGGAGCGGGCAGGAACCCGTCGCCCCCGTCGATGTGACCGCGCACCCACGAAGCGAACTCTTCGCCCCGGACCGCGACCAGTTGGTCGACCATGGACTCGCCGTCGGCGGGTATGACACCGTTGACGTAGACCATCTGGGCGATGCGCTCCGGGCACGCCTCAGCCACGCCGGTGATGACCATTCCGGCATAGGCATGGCCCACCAAAACCACGTCCTCCAGACCCTCATAGCGCATCAACTGGACGATGTCCTGGATGTGCACGTCCAGCGTGATATCCGCCGGGTCAAGACGGCCGTTCAGGTGGGCCCGCTCACCCATGCCGGTGAGGGTGGGCGCAAATACCTCGGCCCCGGCATCTCTGAGCAACGGGACCAGTTTCTTCCAACACCAGCCGCCGTGCCATGCGCCGTGGACCAGTACGTAGGTTGCCATGTTGGAGCCTCCGACGGCTGACAGGTATGTTTATTGAGAGATTCCCGCTATTTGGGGAGTTGGTCCACCTGCCGCTGGACCTCGTCGTAGTCGGGCTCCTTACCCGGGTTTTCACCGATCCACTTGAACCTAATCACGCCATCCTTGTCGATGACGAACACCGCCCGCTGGGAGGCAGTGTAACCCTCCATGCCGGCAAAGTTCGGCAAGGCTACCCCATAGGCGTTGACCGTCTCGCGTTTGTAGTCGCTGAGCAAGGGAAAATTCAGGTTGTTTGCATCGGAAAACGCTTTCTGGGAGAAAATTGCGTCCACGCTGATACCAAACACCTGGGCGTTCATGGAATTGAATGAGTCAAAGCGGTCACGGAAGGTGCACATCTCGGTGGTGCATACCCCGGTGAATGCGCCGGGGAAAAAGGCTAACACAACGTTTTTGCCTTTGGAATCGCTCAGTTTCCGCTCTTGCTTGTCTTGGTCGAATAGATTGAACTCGGGAGCTTTTTGTCCTACTTCTGCTGCCATGGTTGGTCCTCCTGAACGAGATAAAGGGTCACCGCTTCAGTCCCCTCCGGTGGCGGTGGAACTTCCGCGGAGAAAGGGCGATTGTGCCCGGTTTCCGGGCCGAGCCTATATTAACACAGGCTCAGGGAAACGGCCTCCGGGCTCAGGCACGGGCCGTGCCCATGGTACAATCCGTGGGCCTTTTCCAGTGATACCCGGTCCCGGCAAGGAGAGAGCACCAGGCATGTACTTCGACTCCAGGCGGTCCACCATCCTGGCCACCAACGGCATGGTGGCCACCAGCCAGCCCCTGGCGGCCGTGACCGGCCTGCGAATCCTGATGGAAGGGGGCAATGCCGTCGACGCCGCCATAGCGTGTGCGGCGGTGCTGAACGTGGTGGAGCCCGTGTCCACCGGCGTGGGCGGGGATATGTTCGCCCTGGTCTGGGACAACAAAGAGAAGAGCGTCCGCGCCCTGAACGGCAGCGGACGGGCGCCGGGCGCCGCTTCCATCGACGAACTTCTAAACCTGGGCCACCGGACGATGCCGGACACCGGCGTCTACTCGGTGGCGGTGCCGGGAACGGTCCACGGCTGGGAAACCCTGCTGGACTCCTGCGGCTCCATGACCATGAGCAAGGTGCTGGAGCCGGCCATCGGCTACGCCGAGAACGGCTTCCCCGTTTCCGACATAATCTCCTTCCAGTGGCGGCACCAACTGGGCAAGCTGTCCGCTTATCCCTCAGGCAAAGAGATGCTGCTGAATGGCAAGACCCCGTCCCAGGGCGACTTTATGAAGCTGCCCACTCTAGCCTCCACGCTACGGGCCATCGCCGAAGGCGGTTCCAACGCCTTCTACAAAGGGCCGATCGCCCAGAAAACCGCGGCCTTTGTCCAGGAGCACGGCGGCTGGCTAGCCGTTGAAGACATGGCCGCTCACACCTCCGACTGGGACGAGCCCATCGCCACCGATTACCGGGGCGTTACCTGCTGGGAATGCCCGCCCAACGGTCAGGGCATCGCGGCTCTGGAGGCCCTGAACATCGCCGAGGGGTTCGACATCAAGGGCATGGGCGCCCAGTCCCCGGACGCCTACCACCACCTGATCGAGGCGATGCGCCTGGGTTTCGCCGACGCCTTCCAGTACGTGGCCGACCCACGCAAGACCCACGTGCCCAGCAATGAACTGACCTCCAAGGAATTCGCCGCCACCCGAAGGGCCTTGATCGACGCCAAGAAGGCCATGGACACAGCGCCCTACGGCCAGGTGCAGCGCGGCTCGGACACCGTATATATCAGCGTGGTCGATGGCCGGGGCAACGCCTGTTCGTTCATCAACAGCGTGTTCGACAACTTCGGGTCCGGGATGGTCGTTCCCGGCACTGGAATCGTCCTGCACAACCGGGCTTCCTTGTTCTCCCTGGACCCCAACCACGCCAACGCCTTGGCCCCCCACAAGCGGCCATACAACACCATCATTCCCGGCATGGCGACCATCGGCGGCGAGTTGCACCTCTGCTACGGTATGATGGGAGCGTTCATGCAGCCCCAGGGCCATCTGCAGTTGATCAGCAACATGGTGGACCACGGCATGGACCCGCAGCAGGCCATCAACGCCCTGCGGTTCATGGTGGGCAATAACAACGTCATCCTGGAAGAGGGGTTGGACCCGGCCGTGGCCCGCGACCTTCAATCCCGCGGCCACAAAGTGGGCCAGATCACCGGCTACAACCGGGTGTCCATCGGCGGGGCCCAGATCATCCAACGCGACCCGGACACGGGGGTGCTGCGTGGCGGCTCAGAGCCCAGAAAAGACGGCTGCGCCGTAGGCTACTAGGCGGGCGGCTCGCCGCGTTTCCATATTTGCGGGCTGAATTTTGGACATGGTTTCTGACTAGGAGTGCAAAATGGCTCAGGGAAAGACGGACCG
>CAYMZL010000207.1:0-5018 GCA_964394825.1 uncultured Dehalococcoidia bacterium
GACACCCCTAGAACAACAATTCCCGAAGCCAAAACGTATGTTGGTGACAATTGCTCAACCCAGGATGAGCGGATGGATCAGGGGGCTATTTCGGCCGGCCGGCTTCGTGCTGGCGGTAGCGGTTGACTATGGGGAGACGGCGGTCCTTGCCGAAGGCGCGGTGGGTGATCTTGACCCCCGGCGGGGCCTGCCGGCGTTTGTACTCGTTCCGGTCGACCGCCGCTATGACCTGGCGGACGACTGCGGGGTCGAAACCTTGGGCGACCATGTCTTGGTAGCTTAAGTCATCCTCCACGTAGGCCTTGACCACCGGGTCCAGCACCTCGTAGAGCGGCAAACTGTCGGCGTCCAACTGGTCCGCCCGCAGTTCGGCGCTGGGCGGTTTGTCGATGATGGCTGTGGGGATCACATCGTCCGCAGTCCCGAAAGACCTGCCTTGCCGGTTCCGCCAGCGGCATAGCTCGTAGACCGTGGTCTTGAGCACGTCCTTGAGGACGGCGAAGCCGCCGGCCATGTCGCCGTACAGGGTGGCGTAGCCCATGGCCATCTCCGATTTGTTGCCGGTTGTGAGCACGATCCAGCCGAATTTGTTGGACACCGTCATCAGCACGTTGCCCCGCACCCGGGCCTGGACGTTCTCCTCGGCCACGTTGACCTCGGTGCCCTCGAAACGCTCCTCCAGCATGTCGGTGAAGGCCCGGTGGGCCGGCTCGATGGGCACCTCCCAGAGGTCTAGGCCAAGGTTCCCGGCCAGTATCTTGGAGTCGCTGACGCTGCCCTCGGAAGAATACCGTGAGGGCATGGTGATTCCGACCACGTTTTCCTTGCCCAGGGCGTCCACGGCGACCGTCGCGGTCAGCGCCGAGTCTACCCCGCCCGACAGGCCCACCAGGGCCTTGGTGAAGCCGGACTTGCGGAGATAATCAGCCGTGGCCAAGACCAAGGCCCGGTAGACCTCTTCGGGCCCATCCATCCCGGCCGCCATAGGCGCGTTGTCCAGGGGCGTCTTGCCGGCGCCAGCCGGCTCCGACACCGTCATGGTCTTGGGCGCACCTACCGCCTCGACAGCGGCGGCGGCCGCTCCCGCCGGACCCTGCTTCCGCCGGGGTAAGTCCTCGGCGAATTCCAGGTCGGTCACCAACAGACACTCCTGGAAGGCGGGTCCCCGTGCGGCCAGCCTGCCGGTGGCGTCGCAGACGATGCTGCCGCCGTCGAAGACCAGTTCGTCCTGCCCGCCCACGGTGTTCAGGTAGGCGACGGCGAGGCCGTGGTCCGATGCACGCTGGGCGATCATCTCTTCCCGGAAGGACCGTTTGCCGGCGTGGAAGGGCGAGGCGTTGATGTTGACGATCAACTCGGCCCCGGCTTGGCGCTGCACCGTGGATGGCCCCACCGGGTACCAGATGTCCTCGCAGATGTTGACGCCGACGGCCACCCCGCCGATCCGGTAGACCGGGCAGACCGAGCCCTTCTGGAAGTAACGTTCTTCGTCGAAGACGCCGTAATTGGGCAGGAATATCTTGTCGTAGGTGTCCACCAGCCTGCCGTCGTAGCAGAGAGCGGCGGCGTTGGTGATCTGGGGGCCCATGTCGTCGGGCCCTCGCTCCAGGGACACGATGTTCACGTAACCCAGGACCACAGCGATGCCCTTGGAAGCCGCCGCCACCTTTTCCATGGCGGCCACATTGTCGGTGAGGAAGGAGGTCTTGAAGAGGAGGTCTTCCGGAGGGTAGCCGGTGGTGGCCATCTCGGGGAAGGCGACGAGGTCGGCCTGGGCCTCGCGGGCGCGTTCCAAGTAGTCCAGGATCTTGGCGGTGTTCCCGGGGATGTCCCCCACTGTGGGGTTGATCTGCGCCAGCGCCAGGCGGAAGGTCCGTGGCATGTATTTCCTCGTGTCGGCTTGTGCCGAGTATACAGACTTCCAATTGGACATGCCAACAAATATCGAGCCTGGCGGCGGCCCCTAAGTGCCTGCGTGGACGCTCAAATACGGGCCGGTGGTGGACAAGCCTTGCCCACCGACGCTAACATTCCGTCGTGAAGCCAAGCGGCGCCATACCGCCGCCGTGGGACTGAAGCCTGGCGGCCGATGGAAAAAACCGGAGAAAAACCGGAGGGAAACGATGGAATACGCGATCAACCACGTACATATCAGGGCCTCGGACCCGCGGGAATCGGCGTCCTGGTACGAGAAGTTCTTCAACGCCAAGTTGCTCTGGGAGCGCGAGATCATGCCGGGCACCGTCACGGTGAGCATGGAGGTGGGCGGGCCGGTGCGGCTGAACATCTCTTCCCAGCCCGCGGGGTCCTCCCCGGAAAGGAGCGTCGCCGAACTCAACCGGCTGGGTCTGGAGCATTTCGGGTTCCACGTCCAGGACTTGGCGTCGGACCTGGCCCGGTTGGAAGCTGAGGGCGTCCGTATCGTCCTGCCCCTGACCGTTGTTCCCACCGGTACGAAGCTGGCCTATATCGAGGGGCCGGACGACGTTCTGATCGAGTTGGTGCAGGCCGCCTGAACCCCGGTGCCGACTCGTCAAACCGATAATAGATAATAGATAGTAGATGGAAGGTTTATTCCGATGCCTCAGAAGATGACCGGAAAGCAGGCCCTGCTGGAGATGCTGAAAGCGGAAGGTGTGAAGCACATCTTCGGCAACCCGGGCACCAGCGAAGCGCCAATCATGGATATGCTGGGCGATTACCCGGAGCTCAGATACTTCCTCACCTTGCAAGAAAGCGTCGCCATGGGCATGGCAGAGTCCTACGCCAGGGCCACGGAGAAACCGTCTTTCGTCAGCCTCCACGTGGACAGCGGGCTGGCCAACGGGATCGCCATTATGTTGGACGCGCTCAACACTGGAACTCCCATGGTCGTGACGTCGGCCAACTACGATGCCCGCAAGATCAACGAAACGAAAACCGATCTGGCTGAGTTGGTCCGGCCGGTTACCAAATGGGCGGTGGAGCTCAACCTTCCGGACCAGATACCCTCCGCCATCCGGAGGGCCTTCAACGAGGCCAATAGCCACCCCAAAGGGCCGGTGTACGTGGGCTTTACCGCCAACGCCCTTGAGGGCGAAGCTGAGATGAACATCGTGCCGTCCCGCAAGGTGCACGACTCCTACCGCCCTGATCCCAAGGGCATCGAAGAGGCAGCCTCTCTGCTATTGGCCGCGAAACGGCCCATGATGATGGTGGGCGACCGGGTCTCCGAGGACCATGCCAACGACCAAGCGGTTGAACTGGCGGAACTGTTGGGGCTCCCGGTCTATCAGTCCCGGGGCGCGGAGGTCTCCTTCCCAACGGCCCATCCCCAATTCTTCGGCAATCATACCCTCAGGGTGGCAAGGAGCAGAGAGATTCTTGCGGAGATGGACCTGGTCTTGGCCATCGGTATGGACGCAATGGACGAGCTGTTTTACTGGGGAGACATCATCTTGGGTCCGGCAACCAGATTGGTCCACATCGATCCCATCCCGGGCCGGGTTGGGAGGTCGGAACCCACGGACGTTGGCATCATCTCTCACTGCGGACAGGCCATCGAGGACCTGATCCGCTCCGTAAAGCCCCGTCTCACTCCCGCCCTGAAGAAAGAGATACAGGGGCGCAAATCGGTGGTTGTGGCGGAAGCGGCGGCAAAGCGGAAAGCGTTCGACGACTCAGTGTCCGCCAAATGGGACAACAAGCCGATGATTCCGGCGAGGATGATGTCGGAACTGGCCGATGCCATACCGGCCAACGCCATCGTGGTGGATGACTCCATCAGCAACCGGGCCACGATGCGCCATTATTTCCAAGGCGAGAAACGGGGCGACCTCCGGGCGTTCAGAGGTCAGTCCATCGGCGGCGGGATCGGCGCGACCATGGGCACCCAGGTCGCCAACCCGGACCGGCCGGTGTTCGGCATCATCGGCGACGGCAGCGCCATGATGACCATCCAGGGACTGTGGACGGCGGCCAACGACAACATCCCTTGTATATTCGTCATCTGCAACAACGGTATGTACCGGGTCTTGAAAGTGAACTTCGACGTTTATCAGCGGGAGATCCTGCAGCAGAAGGAATCGGCGGGAGAGAACCTACCGTATTCGGATTTCCCCACGCCCTTCGACATAGCGGGCATGGCCGAGAACATGGGCGTTCATGGCGAACGGATAACCGACCCCGCTGATATAGCTCCTGCCGTGCGGCGGGCCGTTGCGTCCGGCAAACCGGCGGTCTTGGACATAGTCATTGACGGGTCCCTATAGGTGAGCCGTAGACGGGCTTGCCTCAAAACTGTCATTCTGAGGAGCGGAGCGACGAAGAATCTTCGGTCAATCGTGTTAGCAGACCCCTCGCTACGATCGGGGTGACAAAGCGAGGCGTACCTAGAGCCCCGATTCCATCGGGGCGACCGGCCTCTATTATCACATCTGAGGCAAAGCTTCTGCGGACGGAGGGTGGATTGGATATTTTCGAAACCATCGTGGCCAAAGCGGCCGGAATCTCCGCCGGCAGTCCGTTGACCGGTGTCCTTTCAGGGCGCGGCGACGTCTTGGAGTTGACCGAGAAGTCCCATGACGCCGCCCTCCGGCCCAGGCAGCCGGGCGGGCTGACGCACTCGGAGAGGGCCGCGTTGGCCTGCCGGATCGCCCTGCTGAACAACGAGGCGGTTCTCGCCCGGCATTATGAAAGCCTGATCGGTGGCGGTAATTTCGTAATCGCCGATACCGGGTTCGACGGCGGTGGGGATATCCGGCTAAGGGCCATAATCCGGCACACCGACCTGGTAACCGTGAACCCCAAAGAGGCCGCCAGCGGGGACATCTCGGCGCTGAAATCGGCCGGGATCGCCGAGGCGGACATCGTCCGGCTCTCGGAGCTTATCGCCTTTGTTAGCTACCAGATACGGGTGGTCGCCGGTCTGAGGCTGATGGCTGAGGTGTCATGAGCGAGCCGATCAAGGATTTCACCACCGTCGTTCCTTTCTGGAAGCCTCGTGTAACCCCGGTT
Organism: uncultured Dehalococcoidia bacterium; assembly: GCA_964394825.1. Taxonomy (GTDB): domain Bacteria; phylum Chloroflexota; class Dehalococcoidia; order Lucifugimonadales; family UBA3495; genus UBA9611. Next base: position 4,996 of record CAYMZL010000207.1, read on the forward strand.
GAACTGGATAAGGCCACCGACGA
>CAYMZL010000208.1:0-4962 GCA_964394825.1 uncultured Dehalococcoidia bacterium
ACCCCCTCCTTGGCAAGGAGGTGCTCTACCACTGAGCCACTTCCGCTCGTTGTTGGTCCGGTCTAAGGACCGGCGCCAAGGGATTTAAATGGTGCCGAGGGACAGACTCGAACTGTCGACACCGGCATTTTCAGTGCCGTGCTCTACCACCTGAGCTACCTCGGCAGTAGTGCCTATTATCAAATCTGCGCCTATGGGCTGTCAAGAAGAAAATCCACGTCCGAACTTCCTCCTCCAATGCCCGCCACGCCTGGCGTCAGCTTGGGCCGGCTCGGCGGGGCCAATTGATAATCAACCTGCCGGGAGCGTATAATACGGTCGCAATCGAGGCTAATTTCACCAGGAAATTCGTCTCTTGCCACTAACTAATAAGCGGACTGCCGGAGGACGGAAGAGATGGTCGAGGTACTAACAGGGACTTTTACGGTCAAGGCCGGTCGCGCCCAGATGCTCAAGGGTGGCGTCATCATGGACGTGGTGAACGCCGAGCAGGCCAAGATAGCCGCAGAGGCCGGCGCAGTCGCCGTGATGGCCCTGGAGCGCGTGCCTGCCGACATCCGCGCCGACGGCGGCGTGGCCCGCATGACCGACCCGGCCATCATCTGCTCAATCATGGACATTGTGAGCATACCGGTCATGGCCAAGGTCCGCATCGGTCACTTCGTAGAAGCCCAGATTCTGGAGTCCCTCGGTGTCGACTACGTCGACGAGTCCGAGGTCTTGACTCCAGCCGACGAGACCCACCACATCTGGAAGCAGGACTTCAACGTGCCCTTCGTCTGCGGCTGCCGCAACTTGGGCGAGGCCCTGCGCCGCATCTCCGAGGGCGCCGCCATGATCCGGACCAAGGGCGAGGCGGGCACCGGCGACGTGGTTGAGGCCGTCCGCCACATGCGCGCCGTCCAAGACGCCATCCGGAAGCTACAGAACATGCCCGATGACGAGATGGTGGTCGAGGCCAGGGACATGCAGGTGAGTCTGGATCTGCTGATCAAGACCAAGGAAATGGGCCGCATGCCCGTGGTCAACTTCGCCGCCGGCGGCGTGGCCACTCCGGCCGATGCGGCACTGATGATGCAACTGGGCGCCGACGGCGTCTTCGTGGGCTCAGGCGTCTTCAAGTCCGGCGACCCGGCCGGCCGGGCCTACGCCATCGTTCAGGCGGTGACGCACTACCAGGACCCCAAGATTCTGGCCGAGGTGTCCAAGGGCCTGGGCGAGGCCATGGTCGGCATCAGCGTCAAGTCGATTCCCGAGGAGGAATTGCTGAATATCCGGAGCAAGTAGCGGCTTGACACGGTGGGGGGAACGGACCAGACGAGAAATCTAAGAAGAAGAATCAGCAGGCCGAGTTGGAAGTAGGCGTCTTAGCGATACAAGGCGACTTCGCCGAACATATAGCCGTCCTCGGCAAGCTAGGTGTGAAAGCCCGAGAGGTCAGGCTGCCGGAACACCTGGATTCGTTGGACGGGCTTATCATCCCAGGGGGCGAGAGCACGACGCTGAGCCGCCTCATGACCATCTACAACCTGAGGGAGCCCGTGGAGCAGATGGCCGCGGAAGGCCGGGCGGTCTGGGGCACCTGCGCCGGCATGATCATGCTCTCCAGGGAGATCACCGAACAAGACCCCATCCCCTTGGGCATCATGGACATCGGCGTGCGGCGCAATGCCTTTGGACGCCAGGTGGACAGCTTCGAACAGACCCTCGACGTAAGCGCCCTGGGGCCGGTCCCCTTCCACGCCATCTTCATCCGTGCCCCGGTCATCATCCGCGTTGGCGAAGGAGTGGAGGTGCTTTCGGCCCTGGACGCGGACCGCCCGGTGGCGGTGCGGCAGGGCAACCTGATGGCCACCTCCTTTCACCCAGAATTGACCAACGACTACCGGTTCCACAGCTACTTCTTGGAACTGGCCGGCGGCAACGGTAGATCTCCCAGGTCCCGGAACGGCAGACCATGATCACATCCTTCCGGATGGGCGACGCCTTGCGCTGCATGCTGGTCAATGCACCAGGAGGGGAAAATCTGGCGGCGCCTACGGAGTCGGTGGTGCGTTGCCGCCCGCTCCGCAACTCCACCCTTTGGCGGCAATCTCTGGCCCGCAACTCAAACCGGGTGACTGTGGGCGACTGGAACGGCATGGGCCTCTCCAGTCTTGCGTCGGCCCGGGTGCGCAGCGGAGTGCGCGCGTGGGAAGTGGACCGGTTGCACCTGCAAGAATCAGACCAGGCGTTGGACCTGCTGGAAGAGGTGGTCTGCGCCGCCGGGGCTCGGGGCGCGGAAAAAGTGTTTCTCCGGGTTCTGAGCGACAGTCAGATAGTGGACGTGGCGCGGAGGGCCGGGTTTTTCCCCTACTACGAAGAGATTCATCTAACGGGACGCGAATGGCTGGCGGACGAAGAAGACCTCGCGAGTAATCAGACTGAAAAACTTGGCGGATATTCAGCGATGGACCGCGCCAAACCGGATAGCCATGGCTTGTTCCAGTTATACTGCGCGGCAACGCCACAGCAGGTACGGGAGGGGATCGGTCTGACATTCGGCCAGTGGCGGGATTCCCAGGAGGAGTCTCGGCCTCACAGGAACGAAGCGGTCCTGAAACTAGATGGAAAAATCGTTGGCTGGCAGATGCGGGAACCCTTCGGTGGTACAACGGCAGGACAGGTCCTGGGCCATCCCGATCACCCGGACATGACGCCCCATCTGGTGCGAATGTCCTACGGGACACAAAATTGGCTGGTCCCAAGCTATCAGGAACATGCCGCCGATTTGCTGGCCCGGCGGGGCCTACACGAGGCCGGACGCTATACTATGTTGATCAAGACGGTGACGGTACCGGTAGTAAATCGCGATTTTTCCTACGTGGAGGCGTGATATTGGCAGCGGTGCAGAAGGAGTTTCGGGAAGCGGGGCGCGAAAGGGAACAGGAAGAGATTGAACTGGTCCTGGATGTGCTGCCCGGCAGCGTCGCGGAGGTCCTGCGGGCCCGGGACGACCTGGACCAATTGCTTGAGATCGTGCTGGACCTGGGCCGCCTGCCCGAGGCCCGATTCGTCTCCGAGGAATTCGAGCTGAATGAGGTTCCCGTCACCGCCGGAGACCTGCAGAATGTGATCGAGCGGATCGGCGAGTTCGGAGATGACAACCGCGCCGGCATCGAGCGCACCCTGCACCGGATATCGGCCATCCGCAACCGGAAGGGAGAGGTCATAGGCATCACCTGCCGGGTGGGCCGGGCGGTCTTCGGCACCATCAAGATCATTGAGGACCTGGCCTTCTCCGGCAAGAACATCCTGCTCTTGGGCCGGCCCGGCGTGGGCAAAACCACCATGCTGCGGGAGATGGCCCGGGTCCTATCCCAAGAAGCCGGGAAGCGGGTAATCATCGTCGATACCTCCAACGAGATTGCCGGGGACGGCGACGTGCCCCACCCGGCCATCGGCCGCTCCAGGCGCATGCAGGTGCAGACGCCTTCACAACAGCACAGTGTGATGATCGAGGCGGTGGAAAACCATATGCCCGAGACCATCATCATCGATGAGATGGGCACCGAGCAGGAAACGGAGGCGGCCCGGACCATCGCCGAACGCGGTGTGCAACTGATCGCCACGGCCCACGGCAACACCCTGGACAACTTGATCATGAACCCCACACTGTCGGACCTGGTGGGCGGGATTCAGACCGTGACCCTGGGAGACCAGGAAGCCCGGTACCGGGGCACCCAGAAGAGCGTGCTGGAGCGCAAGGCTCCGCCGACCTTCGACGTCGTGGTGGAGATTCAGGGCTGGGACCGCCTGGCCGTCCACGACAATGTCGACCAGGTGGTTGACCAGTGGCTGCGGGGCTACCCCATCGCGCCCGAGGTCCGTTGGTTGGGCGAAGACGGCGACGTGAAACGCAGCCAGGAGCAAGTGAGGCACAGCGAGGCCAAACCTGGTTCGTGGCAACCCGAGAGTCCGCGGCAGACCCGGCCGGGGGGCCGGACGGCCCAGGGCCAGATGGCCGCGCCGTCTACAGCTTCAGAGCCGGAGTCCCCGGCGTCCGTGAGCAAAGAGTCTGAAGTGCGGGTGTTCCTCTTCGGCGTGGGCCGGGACAAGCTCGAGGCCGCCGCCGCGGAATCGGGGACCGTGGTGCATATCGTCAACGAACTTCGACGGGCCGACCTGGTCCTGACCACCAAGACCCACTACCGCCGGGGCTCTCAGTTGGTCCGCATCGCCGAGTCCAGCGGCACTCCGGTGTGCGTGCTCCGGAAGAACACCATGCCCCAGTTGCACGAATTTCTGGATACGGTGATCAAGGACTGGCACGGCGGTGGCAATGGCCGCGGCCACGCCGATATGCCCGATCTGGGCAACGATGACGACGGCCCACCCTTCACCGGCGGCAACGGCTCGCCCACCATGGAAAAAGCCATGGACGAAGCGGAAGAGGCCGCCAACCGGGTCCTGGCCGGCGAGCAGACCGTACACCTGGTTCCCCAACGCTCCTATATCCGGAGGTTGCAGCACCTGCTGGGACAACGTTACAACGTGGCCTCCGTCAGCCAGGGCCGAGAGCCGGAACGGGCCGTCATGTTCTACAGGGTCTGACGCAGGAGGGTCTAACGCCGTAACGGGCGTCGAGTAAGATGGCCTGCTTTATCGTCTTTGAAGGCGGAGACGGATCGGGCAAGAGCACCCAAGCCCGCTCCCTGTTGCGTCGCCTGCGCCGCCGCGGCATCAAGGTCCTCCACACTCGTGAGCCCGGGGGCACCCCCCTTGGCCAGTCCCTGCGGCGTCTGCTGAAATCGGGCGAGACCATGGCCCCCATGAGTGAGCTGATGCTCTTTGAGGCCGCCCGCGCCCAGTTGGTCCAACAGGTGATCAGGCCCTTCTTAGAGCAGGGCGGGGTGGTGATCGCCGACCGGTTCACCAGTTCCACCATGGCCTACCAGGGCTACGGACGGGGCTTGGACCGTG
>CAYMZL010000209.1:0-4942 GCA_964394825.1 uncultured Dehalococcoidia bacterium
CCCGCTACCAGGCGGACGGCATCCCCTTGAAGGGTATCTTGTCGGTCTCTGTGCCGGGACTGCTGGACGGCTGGATGGCGGCCCACGAGAGATACGCCTCCCTCAAGTTGTCCGACTTGTTCGCCGCCGCTATCGACCTGGCGGACAACGGTTTTCCGGTGTCCCACGTCCTATCAGGGGTCATCGCCGGCGACTCGCTGCTGCGGGAATTCCCGACCTCTCAGGCCATCTTCACCCGCGGCGGCAAGCCGCCGGCGCCGGGGGAGATGATTCACCAAAAGGACCTGGCCAAGACCCTTCAAGCCATCGTGGACGGCGGCCGGGACGCCTTTTACCTAGGGGAGATTGCCGAGGCCATAGTCAAATTCAGTCAAGAGCAGGGTGGTCTGCTCTCCATGAAGGACCTGGCCGATTGCCATTCCCGGTGGGAGGAACCCATCTCCACCACCTACCGGGGCCGCACGGTCTACGAGGCCCCGCCCAACTCCAGCGGACACGTCCTCCTCCAAGAATTGAATATGGTGGAACAGTTCGATCTAAAGTCGCTGGGCTGCAACACCGCCGAGAGCATCCATATGATGGTGGAAGCCAAGAAATTGGCCTTCATCGACCGGGAGGCCTACATGGCGGACCCGGACCACGTTGATGTCCCCACGCGAGGTCTGATATCCAAGGAGTATGCGCGGGAGCGGGCTAAACTCATCGACCCCGGTAGAGCCGCCGACCCAGCTCACGGCGACCCCTGGCGGTCCCAAACCGGCTCTGGGAGCTCCGGACGGGTGACGGCCGGCGCCATGGGCGCCATGCAGGAAGAAGACACCACCTGCTTCGTAGTGGTGGACCGGTGGGGCAACGCGGTCTGTCAACTCCAGAGCATCCAGAGTTCCCTGGGCTCGAGCCTCGTCGCCGGCGATACCGGCATCTTGCTCAACAACCGGATGACCTACTGGCATCTGGACCCAGAGCACGTGGACTGCCTCCAACCCGGCAAACGGGTGCGCCACACCATGAACCCGGTGATGGTGTTCGACAGCGACGGTCCGGCTTCCAACGGAAACCCAGGCGGGACCGGCAACCTGGTCCTGGTCTGCGGCACTCCGGGCGCCGACACCCAGGTGCAGACAAATATGCAGGTAATCACCCATCTGATCGACTTTGGCATGACCGTGGCCGAAGCCGTGGAAGCGCCCCGCTGGCGGAACTCCCACAGCCCCACCGAGTCCAACGTGCCCCACGTCTGTGATAATCTGTTGCATATGGAGTCCCGGTTCGGAGCGGAAGTCCGCCAGGCGCTGGAGAGCCGGGGCCACGAGTTGAACATGATGCCCGATTGGGGCGCCCAGGGCAGCGAGATGATGATTCAAGTGGACCCGGAAACGGGCGCTCTCCACGGCGCCGCGGACCCAAGACGGGACGGCTACGCCATCGGCTGGTGACCCCACCATTGCCGAATCCCTCCGGCGCGACACTCGAAGATCCATCAACAGACCACTCATGCGGACCGTTAATGCGCATACCTGGTGAAAAACGAAGCCCCTACCCCGACGAATGCGGCGGCCGGGCCGGGGTTTTCGCGGAGGCTGTCAGGGACGGGGATATGGACCTGGCCTGGTCCATGCTGTCCAAGGAGACCCGGGGCATGCGGATGGGCGTCTGGGCCACCCGGAACCAGATAAACATGCAAGAAGCGTACCGCGCCGGTTATAACTCGGACCATCCCTTGCGGCCCGCCATGCTGGAGGACTTTCGGAAGACGGTGCTCAGCCTCTGGCCCCTGGAGGACTTGACCGACCTGGGCATATCGCCCACCAGCTATCTGGACGACATTCACGCCTTCGCCTTTCTTCCGTTCGGCATGCAGGATGACACCACCGAGGTCGAACATGGCCGCGCCATGAACGGCCTGATCCTACCCATGTTGTGGGAGGATGACGATTGGCAGGTCGACCTTCCGGGATGGCGGTTTCTGGAAGTGCCGGACAAAACCTAGACGCCCTCCCCGGGCTAAGAACCGCCGTTGGAAGCGTTTCCAACTTGTACTGCCGGCGGAGCAGGGAATATACTCCGGGTGTTATGGCACAGCCACCGCAGGAGTCCCCCGACGGGCTCGTTCAGCTCCCACTTTTCCCGCTGAATCTGGTCCTCTTTCCCGGCATGGACCTACCTCTTCACATATTTGAAGAGCGGTACAAGAACATGATTGGGGACTGCTTGAACCAGAACGTTCCCTTTGGCGTGGTGCTGATCAAAGAGGGGACGGAGGTGGGCGACCCGGCCGATCCGGAACGCATCGGCACGTCCGCCCGGATCCTCCGCTCCGAACTTTTGGACCAGGGGCGGATGAACATAATGACCAAGGGCGAGCGCCGGTTCGAGATCGAGGAGATAGTCCAGCGGGCGCCCCATGTCGTGGGCCGGGTCCGTTTCTTGGTGGAGCTGGAGGGGGAGGGTTGTGCCGAATTGGTTCCCCAGATCAACGAGGAATACGTGGCCCTGGTGCAGAACCTAACGGCGCTCACCGGTGGTTACACCTCCCGGGTCACCGTGCCGGAAGACCCGGTTGAGCTTTCCTACGCCATCGCCGCCAACCTGGACCTGGAGACGCACCTGCGTCAGAGCTTGTTGGTCACGGAAACGGCGGCCACCCGCCTCTCCGACCTGATCCCGCTGTTGCAGCAGGGCAATGAGTCCTTGAGGGAACGCGTCGCCAAGCAGAACCCATTCCAGGGGCCGCGCCTGAACTAACCCGCCGTCCCGACGAGCTACACGGTCTTGGCCAGGTCACCGAAGAGGCGGAGCGCCGCTGATTCGGGTATCAGGCCCGAGAACAGCTCCGGGTGAATCATCTCCGCCATGATCTCCAGTCCGGTGACCAACCGGGGACCAGAGCGGCTGGTGTAAGCGCCGGCATCCACGACGTAGACCCGGTTGTTCTTCACCGCCGGCAGCGAAGCCCAGCCCTCCTTGGCGGTCATCAAGGGCATGTCTTCCAGGATGCGTTTCACGTCGAATCCGCAGGGCATCATGATGATAACCTCCGGCTGGCTGGCCACCACCTCGTCCCAATCCAGCTTCAACGTCCCGGTGTCCTTGTCCCCGAAACTGTTGACGCCGCCGGCCAGTTCCGTCATCTCCGGCACCCAATGGCCGCCGCACATCACCGGTTCCGCCCACTCGACATGGAGCACGCTGGGGTGGTGGTCGGCGTCCTTGGCGCGCTCGGCGACCGCCTCGATCCGGGCGGTGAGTCCGGCGGTGATCTCCGCCGCCCTGGCCTCCGTGCCCGTGGCCCGGCCGACCCGGTTGAGGTCCTCAACCACGTCGCCGATATGGAGCGGGTCCAAAGATAGGATCTCCGGCTCCTTGGCCAGTGCCACGCTTACCTCGGCCACCTGCCGAGACGAGATGGCTCAAACCTCGCAGATGGCTTGGGTGATCAGCAGGTCGGGCTCAGCCTCTATAAGCAGTTTCTCGTCTATGTCGTAGATGCCCAGCCCCTGGGCCAACCGCTCCGAGATCACCTTGCTGATCTCACCGCTGGTCGGCTCCTGGCCTTCGAAGACACTGTGGACCACGTGGGGCTTGTTCCGGGCATCCGGCGGGTAGTCGCATTCGTGGGTCACGCCGTAGAGCTGGTCCTGAAGTCCCAGGTCGTAGACCATCTCGGTGGCGCTGGGCAGGAAAGAGCAGATGCGCATATCTCATCCCCGGCTGAGAACTCTCAACCGTTCGGTTCGTGATTAGGTCTGGCCGTAAAAGAGTCTGAGTCGGCGGCAATCAGCCGCTCCGGCTACCGGTGCTTTTCGGTATGGGAGACCAACTCCACGGTGGTGTCGGCGGTCGCCACGGCGACCGAACCATAGAGGGGTCAACGTTTCTTCCAGGTCTCGACCAGATTGTGGGCATCCTCGTCGTCGATGCCCCACATCTCGAACTTGATCCTGATGGCGTCGTAGAGCGACAGGTCGCCATGGTCGGCGTCCGAGTCTCGGTAGGACTCCACGCCGACGTCCATCCACTCCAGGGCGATGTCGTCATTGTTGGCCAGACGCTCCACCATGTTCACCGCGCAGGCCGTGATTCCGGAAAAGAAGAACTCTCCCGCGCCCAACTCCTCCCCGCCGGCGTCGTCGGCCACGAAGTGATGGGTCCGGGCGTTGCATATGGCTCTTCCCAGGGTGCCGGTGCTGTAAGCCCTTGCTTTGTAGGCCAGTGTCAGGTTCGCCATCTCTGTCTCCTAGCTGGTTTGGATACTTAAAATCCTCTGGGGAATGCGGCGAGCCGCTAGTCGGCCACCCGGTACGCGAAACAGTCCACGATCTCTATAGTCAGTGGCTTCTGGGCCAGGCCGGTGGTGCCGATGACCGCGCGGCAGGGCGGGTTGGGCACAAACTCCCGGAATACTTCGTTGAATTTGCCCCAGTTGTCCATGTTGGTCAAGAACACCACCATGTTCACCACCCGGCTGAAGCTGGTGCGGCCGGCGGTCAGCGTCGTTTCAACGTGGCGGAAACAGGCCCGGTATTGTTCCATGAAATTATCGCCGACCACCTCTCCGTCGAAGTCGGAAGAGGTGGTGCCCCGGACGTACACCTTGACCGCCTTCACCTTGAGCATCCGGGTCAGGTCTTCTTCGAGGTAATCTGTGTACATTCCGGACCGGTATGAAACGGCGCCGGTGGCGTCGTGGCGGCCGTCGGCGATGATCAAGTCCAGCAACGAGTCCCGCTCTTCGAAGGACATCGCCTGCGCCTCTTGGATGGACATCGCGTCAAGACTGTCCAGGCTATGGGCGGATTTTCTTACCTGGGTCATGGCTGTGCGTCCCGAAAGGCCTTTTGGTTGCCGGATGAGTGCCCGTATCTTATCCCCCGATACCGGGGCGTGCAAGATGCTTTGACACCCTTCAACCCGGCCACCTATCATTGATGAAAAGAAGATG
>CAYMZL010000210.1:0-2619 GCA_964394825.1 uncultured Dehalococcoidia bacterium
CTGGCCTTTGCCCGCGGCGGGTCCCCTGAGGAACGGGGACTGTGGCTGCGTAACCCCGACGGCGTAAACTTGGTCCACCTGACTAAAGAAAACGACTTCGATCCGGCTTGGTCCCCCAATGGAAAGCATATCGTTTTCGTCCGCCGGACCGATGGAAACTCGGATCTGTACCGGGCCAGCCGGTTGAAGGACGGCACCTGGCAGGACGATGTGGAACTGACGCGGTTGACCCAGCACCAGGACGACGACCTGGACCCGGCCTGGTCCCGCGACAGCGACACAATCGCATTTGTGTCTTTCCGGGACGGCAACGGCGAGATCTACACCATGAAATGGGACGGGTCTAAGCAACTCCGCCTGACCACCAACGAGGCCGACGACCTGGACCCGGTCTGGTCTCCCGACGGCACGCAGATGGCGTTCGTGTCCCATCTCTACGGACCGGGCGAGATCTTCATCATGGACGAGGACGGCGGGAACCAACGCCGCCTCACCACCAATGACGCCGAAGACCACTCGCCTGACTGGTAGTTTGGCAATGACGCCGAAGACCACTCGCCTGACTGGTAGTTTGGCAACGACGCCGAGGACCATTCCCCTGACTGGTAGTCCACAATTCGGGGTGCTACACTCCCCGGGCCGGACAGGGGCTGGTTTTATACGGGAAGAGCAGCATGGACTACGACGATATCGCACCGATGATGGGGACGCTCTGGTCGCCATTGGCGGCGGTCACCTGCCGGTGGCAGGGCCGGGACAACGTGCAGATAGCGGTGGCCATCACTGCGGCGTCAATAGTTCCCGACCATCCCAGGGTGGCCGTCCAGCTTTATAAGACCAATCTCAGTCACGATATGGTCCTGTCGGGCGGGGCCTTCGCCCTGAACTTCCTCCGCCCGGACCAATTGGACCTGATCGGCGATTTCGGTCTGGTCTCAGGCCGCGACCGGGACAAGCTGACCGGCGTGGGCCAGACCACGGGGGCGTCGGGCAGTCCGCTGCTGACCGACTGCTTCGGCTACCTGGACTGCCGGGTGATAAACGCGATGGACGGCGGCGATATGACCTGTTTCCTGGCCGACGTCTTGGACGGCAAAACCCTGGCCCAAGGCGACCCGCTGTGGTGGCGGGACGCCCGGCGGCAATTGCCGGCGGAGTGGCTGGCCCTCTGGGAGAAGAAACAGTCGTCGGAGACCGCAACGTCCCGCGCCACCATGGACAACATCACCCACGCACCGTGGCAGCTTGGTTGATCATGATTGGTGTGCAATCCCTTCCCCCGCATGTGGGCTTGCCTTAAACTGTCATTCTGAGGCGCAAGCCGAAGAATCTCGTTGCCAGAGTACAGACATTGGCCGACAACAAAGAGACCCTTCGCTTCACTCAGGGAGACAGTAGGGGGCGTACATGTAGGAATGCCACGGGCCATTATTATCACCTTTGAGGCAACGCTCCCGCACGGGGGAAAGTTAGGTCGCCCGGTGTATTGGGGAGACTCTCGATCTTATCGGAGATGGGGGCGTGCCCCCTACGCCTAGCAACAGGTAAATGGAAGACATCCGCCCACACATAGAGAAGATTCACGCCACGCCCCACAAGGCCGTGGTGGCCGTGTCCGGCGCCGGCGCCCAGGCGGTGGCCTGGCTGCTGGGAGTGGCCGGCGCCTCCCGCACCGTCCTGGAGGCCCTGGTGCCCTACGGCCGGGAATCCATGATTTCCTTCTTGGGTTTCGAACCGGAACAGTCGGCATCGGCCCAGACCGCCGGAGCCATGGCCAGGGCCGCCTTCCGGAAGGCCAAGGCGCAGCTTGAAGACGATTCGCCACCGGTGGGCCTGGCCTGCGCCGCCACCATCGCCACGGACCGGCCCAAACGCGGCGAGCACCGCGCCTTCGTCTCCGCCTGGGACCAAAGGGCCAACACCCTGTACTCGCTGCGCCTGCACAAAGGTCTCCGGGACCGGGCCGGTGAGGAGGAGTTGGTCAGCCGCCTCTTGGTCCACGCCCTCATGTTGCTTTCGGGCCTGGAATCTGGCGTGGACCTGGGCCTGACCCCCGGCGACTCACTGGAGATTGAGCGTACGGAACACCCCACGCCCCTCACGCAGCTACTCTCCGGAGAGGCGGACTGGGTCGTCGTCCGTGGCGGGTTGATGGAAGCTGAAGGAAACGCCCCTGGGGGGCTGCTCCCCGGCTCATTCAGTCCGGTGCATCAGGGACACCGCGGCCTGGCCCAAGCGGCGGGCAGGATATTGGGGACCGAAGTGGGCTTCGAACTGTCGGTGACCAACGTGGACAAACCGGCTTTGGAAGAGGCTGAGGTCTTGCAAAGGCTTGCCCAGTTCACGGATGACGAGACCGTGGTGCTCACGAGGGCCGAGACCTTCTTCAAGAAAGCCCGGCTATTTCCGGGCCGGACCTTCGTGGTGGGTTGGGACACCGCCGTCCGGTTGGTGGCCCAAAGGTATTACGGAGATGAACCGGCCGCCATGCTGACCGCATTGGCGGAGATGTGGGCCGGCGGGACCAGGTTCTTGGTGGCGGGCCGGGAAGACCAAGGGGCCTTCAAGACCCTCAAGGACGTGCCGGTTCCCCCGGGATTCGAGACTCTCTTCAGGGAC
>CAYMZL010000210.1:2719-4902 GCA_964394825.1 uncultured Dehalococcoidia bacterium
GGGTTGATTTTCGCGTCCGGCAGGCGTCGAATTTCGTTGACACACTTCGACGGCCGATGGTATATTTTGGGCGCGTACCGAGTCTACGCCGACCTGTCCACCAACAGCCCACGGACCCTTTAGTGGCTGTCACTTCTCCCCACGATGATACTCCAAACATTTAGCCCCGAACTGTTCACGCAAAATTGGACCGCGGTGGCGATCTCCGCGGTGGTCGCCACTATGGCCATCGGCGGGATGTTCAGCGCCTCCCGGTTCCTCTCCGCCCGGCGTCATTCCGACGCCAAACTTACCACCTACGAATGCGGCATCCCGCCCACCCCCTACACCTGGTCCAACATCAACGTCCGTTTCTACATCTTCGCCATCCTGTTCCTGATCTTCGATGTCGAAGCGGTTTTCCTCTTTCCCTGGGCGGTAATCTTCATGCAGGAAAAAGTTAACCAGGCCAACTCACTCCCCTTCTACGCCATGATGATGTTCCTGGGGGTGCTGTTCTTCGCCATCGTCTACGCCTGGAAGAAAGGGGTCCTTGAATGGGAGAAATAATAATGGGGCCCGGGAGAACGGGGGGAACGGGCAACCAACCCGGCCCTAGTCTGTTTGACGAGGCGGTCGCCGGAAAGATACCCGGCGTCATCACCACCTCCACCGAAAAACTGTTCGCCATGGCCCGCAAGTCCTCCCTCTGGACCCTTTCCTTCGGACTGGCCTGCTGCGCCATCGAGATGATGTCGACCTACATGGCCCACTACGACTTCGACCGGTTCGGCGTGGTCACCTGGCCATCGCCGCGGCAGTCGGACGTGATGATCGTGTCGGGCACGGTGGTCAAGAAGATGGCCGACCCCATCCGCCTGCTATACGAGCAGATGCCCGAGCCTAAGTGGGTGATTGCCATGGGTAGCTGCGCCACCAACGGCGGACCCTACTACCGCTCCTATTCCGTGGTGATGGGCGTCGATCACATCGTTCCAGTGGATGTCTACGTGCCGGGTTGTCCGCCCCGGCCCGAGGCGCTGTTGTACGGCTTCCTGAAGCTCCAAGAAAAGATCATGCGGGATGCTGGGAGTTAGTGGAGAGAGTGGCCGGAAACGAAGAGAATCAGGAAGCCCCGCCGGAGTCTGCTGGGCCAGCAGCGGCGGCCGAGACTTCTGAGCCTTCCGGGCCGGCCGGCCACGGCGAAGCAGAGCCGGCCGCCGACCCACTGGCGGCCCTGACTCCCGCGGGAAGAGAGTTGCTGGACGTTTCGCTGGAGGTCCTCAAGGAATTCGACCCCCAGGCCGGCGCCCTGGACGACATCCCCCAGATCAGCGTCAAGAAGAAACACACCCTTGAAGCCTGCCGGTTGATCAAAGACGACCCGCGCATCGCGGCAAAGATGCTGCTCTGCCTGGCTTGCGTGGACTACTCCGAATATTTTCAAATGGTCTACGTGCTCCAATCACTGGAACCGGAGCGTACGTTGGCCCTGCGCACCGATGTGCCCTACTCAGACGCAACCGTCCCCTCGGTGACCCCGGTGTGGCGGGCCGCCAATTGGTACGAGAGAGAGGCCCACGACCTGTTCGGTGTGAGCTTCGACGGCCACCCGGACCTGACGCCCCTGCTGCTCTACGAGGGGTTCGAGGGATACCCGGGCCGCAAGGAATTCCCGTTCAATGAATACCAAGAGTATTAGAGGGCCATGGACACAGTGGTGCTTACCGCCAAGATAGACCGCAACGAGTCCCGGTATGTCGTCCGGATCGAAAGCCTGGGCTTGGAGGGGGAAGGCGATTCCCTTGAGGCGGCCCAAGATGAACTGATACAGACCATGCGGGCCTGGATAGAGTCCCACGACGGGGCCGACACCTTGGGCGGCGTTCTAGCCGACGCCGGATATCTTGGAGTCGATGAAGAGACCGAACTCCAGTTGGAGTTTGTCGAGGCGGCGTCACCGGCCGACGGTGAGTGACCGTGGTGAAAAAAACCAAACCCGGGGCCAAGAAGCCCAAACCCGCTAAGAAGTCCTCATTCGACCGCATCGTCTATGGAATCGAGGAGTCCAAGACCGGCACGTCTTACGAGGCGGTATGTCCTGAACTGCTGATTACCGGTTTCGGCGACACGGCGGAGGAAGCAAAGAACGCGCTGCGCCGGCAGGTGGCGGAATATTTGGAAGACTGCGATAAATTGGATGT
>CAYMZL010000211.1:0-4899 GCA_964394825.1 uncultured Dehalococcoidia bacterium
CCTCCAGGCGGCCATCAGTATTGTTTCATGGTTAAAACACCCCGGCATCATCCTGGGTCTGCCGGTCAAGTTTGGGCGTCAGCTTTTGAATACGCGGACCCACATCAAGAGGCTTCTTCCGTCTGCTCCTCAGCCGGTTGGCTTTGTTGGGAATCCTCTATCTGATCTTCGACTTGAGTCCAGACCGACCGCACGTAGTCCAGCCATGCCGTCTTGTAGGCCACTGCCTGACCGCTTTCGCAACTAACTTTGGCTTCCGCCATATCTTGTTTCATGATTTTAAAGGCGGTTCGGGGCAGTTTGTACTTGGGCATGTTGGAGGAACTGGCGTTCTCCGCGACATTCTTTAGATCCAGGAAAGAAACAGCATTCAACCACCTCCCGGCATTGTCCTTCCCCAGATCTTCGAATTTAGATTCTTCGATGGACCGTTCATCCCGTAATCGCTTGACCAGCCCATCTAAATCGAAACCCTCATACCCGGAGGCCCTATCGAACGCGGCGACGCGACGCTCCAAAGCCTCGCGGCACAGTTGAGAGATGTTGATGCCGTCCTTTATGGGCTCCAGTTGGGCCATCAATTTGTCCGGAATACTTATACTGATCCTTGCCATACATCACCTTCTTGTATTATAGCTTAAATATACCATACACAATAACATATAATGCTGTCAATCAAAATATATATACATTATCTCGATATATGCATAACTTGCTTTTAGGCTGCCAGATGGGGGCTAGAGGGCCTCGCGCAGTCACCCTTTTCTAAACAGAATCCAAGGTGAGGCCCACATTCTGCTTCACGCAATCTTTGCGAGTTTCACTCTGGAATCAGTACAGTACCGTCCTCAGTATCAAACCGGCAGTTCACGCGACGCAGGATAATCCCGCTTCAGTTGCCGGATTCCGTCGTCAACGATTTCTTAAGCCCTCATATCTAATTGTGGTCTTCACCGTCGGTGACGGGATTCAGATCTCCGCGCACATCTGCCTGCCGGTCTAGTTCCTTCATGAGCGCGAGGCTCATCCTTGTGGGGTCCATGCCAATGAGTCCGGTTTGCTGCCGGTCCACGCTTGGAACCGCTCCAACGCATGTACCATGTCTTTCATTGTTAGGGCACCTGTATAATCGGTTACCAACATCATCGGTGGAGTCGATTCCATCATGAAGGTTCGGCTGAACCGCCGACGCCGATCGTCGCACTAACTGCAGGCCGAGAATACCGGTCAGGTTTTGACTGTAGCAAACTTGTTTAATCTTAAAACACCCGTCATGTTAGCAGGAGCCCCGGAAACTGATCGAAACACCCAGTTTTTCCTGGACGGCTCACAATCAGGGATCGGAAATATGCCAACCGACGGGGAGAACAGGGCAAAGAAAGGGAGGGAAAGCTTGGCCGACGTTATAGAAGTACGACTCCCACCAACTCCCGAATATCAACCGCTACTTCGCGCCACCGTTGGGGCCCTCGCCGGCATCGCGTTATTTAACTACAACGAAATCATACAACTACGGGTAGCGGTATCAGAGGCTTTTAGTCTGGCAACAAAGTGTGTCAAACGAAAAGGTGCGCCCACCAGTTCTGACGAGGTTTTGATGCGATTTATCGTAGCAACGAACAGACTCGAAATCCTCGTCAGGAAATGGCCGGGTTCAATCGGACAAATCGATACCGAGCGTGAGGTGGAAAGTTGTTCGCTGATCGAGAGCCTGATGGATGAAGTGGTGTTTGGTGGTGAGTCAGCTGGCGAACCCTTGATCAGAATGACCAAATCCAATAATGCGGGAACAAATCAGTGACCCGTTTGGGGCGCCGGTCAAGATTTCTGTAGGCTCATGCTAAGGCTCAATCGCCGCGGGAGAAGGCATGGGAACCAAGGGCGATGCCCTCACTGTTGAGGATGTTTTTGAAACCTCTTCGGCCTTGACCAGGCATCGGGCTGATTGCTACGGGTTGAAACCCGCTTCCGGTAGAATTTCTTTCAGCGCGGTCATCTTTCCTTGCCCGCCGGCCAGCGCCACGTTATGATCGGCCCGCATCACTGACATGAACTTCTTGCAATCGAATGAGGTGCTCCGTCATAGGTGGTGGTCCACCTCAATTCGGACCGGACGCCCCAAAAAGGTGTTCCTTTCCATGGCGCTTTCTTCTTGACCGGCTTCTTCCCGTTGTTGTCCGTTAATGGTTGGCGGGAAGGGGTCTTCGTCCTGGTCATGTAGGTCGGCGTCGATGGCGCCGATGGCCCCATTGGGCCTATTATTAGAGGTACCGGGAAGCATGTTTCCACCACCTATGAAATTGGCTACGAAGGCGTTGGCCGGGTTCCTGAATAAGTTCCGAGATGAATCGATCTGCTGAAAACGGCCATCGTCCAGGATCGCGATACGCTCTCCCATTTCCAATGCTTCAAGCCGGTCGTGGGTCGCCAAAATAGTGGGAATGTTCAATTCCCGTTGCCACAGCATCGTGTCAGCTCTTATCTGTTGACGGGCCGCTGTGTCCAATCCCGCAAAAAGATCGTCCAGCAAGAGCACTCTAGGCCGAGGAGCCAGTGCCCTGGCCAGGGCTACCCGGCGCTGTTGCCCCTGGGAGAGCTGATCAGGACTCCTGTCCAGGACATCCTCCAGTCCCATAATTGTGACCAACTGCTCAAATCGCCGTCGGCGGTCTTTTTTCGCTATATTCCTTACATCGAAACCGAACGATATGTTGTCCGCCACGGTCATATGCTTGAATAGCGAATTTCCAGGAACCAAGAAACCAACGTTCCGGGCCTTGGGAGGAACCCCTTCAACCATTTGGCCGTCCACGTAGATCTCTCCCTCAGTTGGGTGCTCCAGACCCGCGATCATCTTGAGGATGGTGGACTTGCCGCAGCCTCTAGGGCCGACCATCGTCAGTAACTCACCTTCTTTGAGCTCCAGGTTTATCCGGTCCACGACGAGACATGATTCTTGCGGGTTTTGAGGGCTTGAGAACCGTTTGCTAAGGTTCTTCAGGACTACTGGACTTCCCATTCGGTGTCTCCTTCTTAATGGCCCCAGCCGCCGTTCAGCGCCATAGGATACATTAAACTAGCCCATTAATATCTAAACCAGAAACATATTGGGAATTGCTGACGCACCAGCGGCTAAGATCTCCGCCGATCCGAGCTTGCACCCTCTTCACATCCTCAGCCACCACGATGGGCCTCCATTTGACAACCTCTCCCAGTTGCATAAATACCCAAGCTGCTTACGCCCGTTGACGACCGGTCCAGCCTCCTAGCAAATCCCCTGCTTACCTTCTTTCACTCCTAGGTGGACGTCTAACGCAGCCTTGCCCCCACGTTCTTTGGAATAGGTTTTCAAATACACCCCCTCGTTCTTCACCGCGGGCTCGGGATCAGATTCCCACGCCGGCTCTTCGTTTTCAGGCCTTCCCGATGAGCCCGCCCGCGACGGAATGAGGTCTTCCGAATGGATGAAGATCGACCAATGTTTATGGAGTTCGATATGGGTTTAACCAATGTCTACCTAGCAAAGCTGGCCGATCGGTGTACTCCGATTTGCACAGGTGAGCCGGTCACAGGAGGCGAAAACATTGAAAAACGTCATGCGAGCACTGGTCGATGACATTGCACTGGGCCTCGTTGAAGAGTTGCAACGGCGGAAGGCCGTCCCGATTCCTCCGGCATCCAGCGCCCGCGGCATGTTCGTCGAACAACTGGCACAGGAATCGGTGGGCCAGCTAGACATGGTGCCAACCGGCAGGTCCTCGGAAAGGCAGGTCCTGTTAGAGCGTTTACAGCAGGTCGAAAGTACCTTGCAGACGCTTGCGGCGCAAATTCGATTGGAACAAGCGGAATCCGAGGATGAATCAAACCACGGCGAAGAAGGGAGCAAATACCAGAATGTGGATACGTTGCTCAAATACGTGGATGGCCCCGGAGCTGAGGGTGGGGTCAAACTCGTAATCATGAACTTCAATGATTAGCCCCATGCAACAAGAGTTGTTTCCTCGTAATTCGGTATCCGAATAACTTTCGGAAAGCCGGCACGACCAATGTTTTAAGTCCTAAGGAACGAAGGGATGGCAGTACAACACCAACATAAAGAGACCGCCTCCGCGGTGGATGCGGCGCCTCGCCAGGATATTGGAGCTGGTCTTCCCCAAAGGGCCAACCTCGATTTGCTGGTTCATAAGCTCAAGCCGATAAGCCGCTATTCCGGTTCATGGGAGTGGAACATCGTCGAACGATGCGACGGTCAGTCGATCTTGAAGGTTGTGGAAACTCTCTACCTCTACGAGCTCAGGAAAGGCGCCTGGTTGACAGACATCGGCCTCTGGAAAACCCTTTTCGACCGGACCGTCGTCGAGACCGTATATGAACTTGCTCGCACCGGGTACATAAGCCTGCTGCCGGAGGCGGAACCAATGGAAGGCCGCCGCGCCAGCAATGGCAAAGAGTCAATGCGAGCGGACGAATGGAATGAAAATGGGGACGCTGCCCATCTGGGCCAGGGGACCAGGAGACCTCTGAACGAGGAGCTCCGCCGGCAATCCAAATGGAGGTAATGCCAATGCATTGACCGGCGAACAAGAATGGCAAACCTACGGATCAAGCAAACAGATAATCATACAGATAATCATAAGGAGGCACGTTCAATGGGACTCATACAAGATAGCGATGTAGGCAAGGTGCTGGCAGACCAGGAATTCATGGACCAGGTTGTGTCGGGCCTGGTTGAGGATTCGAGCGCCATGGACTCCTTGTGCAACGAAATCGCAGGCAATGTCCAAGACGCGTTGGAGAACGAATCAGATCTAAGACAGCGGCTCGTAAGTACGGCGATGCATAACCAGGTGTTCAAGCAAAAGCTGGTTGAGAAAATCATCGAGGAACTCGAGGACGACT
>CAYMZL010000212.1:0-820 GCA_964394825.1 uncultured Dehalococcoidia bacterium
AAACAGCTCCAGGGCAAAGCGGGAGAACGTCAGCTAAAGGACCCCACACTGGGGCTGACCCACAACCTGGGAGGCCGCCCCGGCTCCTTCACCTGCTCCGTGGCCCTCTTCGGCACCCGCGACTAGCCGCTGCAAGCGGGTTTCGACCTTCGGCGGGAGACTTTGACTTCTTAGGGCGCCTTGGGGTTGCGAATTCAAGAGGGTCTTTGGCCTCAACGATTGTCATTCTGAGGCCCCGATGCATCGGGGAAGAATCTCGTTGTTACTGGACCAAGACTGATCAAGAGCAAAGAGACCCTTCGCTTCACTCAGGGTGACAAATTCTGGAGGGGCTTTCAGACCCCGAAGATTGTCATTCTGAGGCGTCAGCCGAAGAATCTCGTTGTTACTGGACCAAGACTGATCAAGAACAAAGAGACCCTTCGCTTCACTCAGGGTGACAAATTCTGGAGGGGCTTCTGGACCGCGAATACCGTGAAGTTAGCGGGTGCTTGTCTCACACCACACGTTTATTTTTATGAGCCTGTAGGCTCAATATTCGACATAATCTTAAAATTTGTTTAAAATCTGACCAATAAACGGTTGTGCCGGAGCGTCTCCAACTGAAATAATCTTGGTGACATAAGGTGAGAGTGGACGTGGGCGGAATGTTATCCAGGAACCATCGATCAACGGCGCTGGCAGCCACGTGGGCGGCCACGGGGGAATCATGCTGAAGACCGGCGTGGTGCAGGTCGTGGCCAGAGGCCCCGACGTGACCTTCGTTATTGACCAAGATGCGCCCTTTGAAGACGTCTTCAAAGGGCGCATCTTGGTCAAT
>CAYMZL010000212.1:830-4892 GCA_964394825.1 uncultured Dehalococcoidia bacterium
GTAAACGTCGGCCAACGGATGCTGGCCCGGGATGAACTGGCCCAGGTTAAATCAATCATCGAGACCGAATCGGGCCTGACGGTGACCCGCTTCTGGTGCTCGCCCGATTCCCTGGGCAGCGGCGACTTCCACATCGAAGCCAAACCCACGGCGGTGGAGAACCCCGCCAAGACGGCGGCCCATAACGAGATCGTTCTGCCCGAGCCGCCCGCCGAACCCCCGCGCGAACGATCCGTGGAATCGGTGATCGAGGGCCTGAAGAAGCGTCAGAACAAGAATGGCGCCCGAAACAGGAACCGCACCGAGGCCCTGTTCATCAAGTCTACGTTCCGGTCTGGAGAATCCGTCAAGCACGATGGAGATGTGGTCGTGTTGGCGGACGTGAACCCCGGAGCGGAGATCCGGGCCGACGGCGACATAGTGGTCCTGGGCTCCCTCAAGGGATTGGCCCACGCCGGGGCCTCCGGTGACACCAAAGCCGTGATCATCGCCCTGGAACTACCCTCGGCCCGGTTCCAGATCGCCAAGTATCAGGGCGTCGCGCCAACCTCGGCGCGCCGCAAGTCAAAGTCGTCTGCCGCCGGACCCAAGATCGCCTACGTGCGGAGCCGTTCCATCCACGTAGCGCCCTTCGCGGGCCGGTTTGCCAGATACAATAAAGGAGTAACTTATGACGGGTAGGACCATCGTATTTACGTCGGGCAAGGGCGGCGTCGGGAAGACCACCGCCACCGCCAACATCGGCACCGGCCTGGCTATGCGGGGCCAAAAGGTGGTGGTGGTCGATACCGACATCGGCCTCCGCAACCTGGATGTCATCATGGGTCTGGAGAACCGCATCGTCTACGACCTGGTGAACGTCATTGAAGGCACGTGCAAGCTGAGCCAGGCCATGATCAGGGACAAGCACGATTACGAGCTATACCTGATCCCCGCGGCGCAGACCCGGGACAAGAACAGCGTCGAGCCGGAACAACTCCGGGATTTGTGCGCCGAACTTGAGAAAGAGTTCGACTATGTGCTCATCGATTGCCCGGCGGGCATCGAGCAGGGCTTCAAGAACGCCACCGCCGCCGCCAAGGAGGCGATAATCGTGACCACGCCGGAGGTCGCGGCCATCAGGGACGCGGACCGGGTCATCGGTCTGTTGGAGTCGTCGGGACTGCACCGGCCACGGCTCATCATCAACCGCATCTCCCCAGACATGGTCAAGCGCGGGGACATGATGGACCAGAAGGACGTGGAAAGCCTGCTGGCGGTGGAGGTCCTGGGCTTGGTGCCCGCGGACGAACACACGGTGGTGGCCGCCAACCGGGGAGTCCCGGTGGTGCACAACACCAAGTCCGCCGCCGGCGGAGCGTTCCTGAGGATCGCTTCCAGGGTGGATGGAGAGGACGTTCCATTGATGGACCTGGAACCCAAGACCGGCCTATTCTCGCGGTTCAGGGAGATGGTCGGCATGAACGGGAGGGCCTACTCTCATGCGTGAACTACTTCGTTGGATTTTCAACCTGACCGGGAAGGAGTTGGACCAGGCCACGGAGATACTCTCCAAGGACACGGCCAAACAGCGGCTCAAGCTGGTGTTGATCCAGGACCGGCTGGAGCTGGCGCCGGAAAAGCTGGAGGAGATGAAGAAGGAGATCTGGGACGTGGTCTCCAAGTACATGGTGGTGGACGACGACTTCATGGAATTTGAGGTGCGCCGCCTGGACGAGCTGACCGTCCTGGTCTCCAACATCGAGGTCAAAGACCTGAGCGACCTGACGCCGGCGCCCACGGCGTAGATCCAAGACATAGCCAGTCTATTGCGAGAGGACCGCCGTCACGAGACGGCGGTCCTTTTCTGTTCCCAAGCTGAGTGATCCATCACGTCCTCGACATCGTATCTTATGGAACTGAGGACGTCTTCGGCGGTTATCTTGCCGTATTTTCGCCGGGTCCGATTTCATCCCCCGGCGCGTCGGGGTCGACTTCCTGTCGGAGCCCAAGGGGGCTTACGAGTTGACATCGATAAACGCAATATAATATATTCTTACGGCACGTCAATGGAATTGGCCAATCGGCAATAAATCATATCTGTTTATGACGCCGGAGGGCGACCACGGAAACATAGCCGTCTTTAAGTCTGGAGGTGCTGAGATGATGTCCCATTATTTCACTAAGCCTGGTTTCTTCCTTCTCTCGTCTTTAATGTTGGGTCTTTTCCTGTTGGTGGCCTGCGGGTCATCGGCCACGGCGACACCGCAAGCAGCGGCCACTACACCGCCAAGGGCCACTACCGCGGCCAGCGCCACTACCGCACCAGCGGCCCCGGCGCCCACTGCAGTGCCGGTGGCGACAGCGGCGCCCGCTGCGGCGGCCAAGCCCGTGGGTACCCTCGAAGTGGCCCAGAAGGAGTTGGGAACTTTCCAAGCGCTCCCCGAATTGGCGGTTAACCCTGCCCTCTTCGTGCTCCAGACGGCTCCCATCACTGAAGGCCTGATCACCATCAACCTCAACAAAGAAGTTCAGGCCTGGCTGGCCAAGTCCTGGACCATCTCTGCAGATTTCACAACCTGGACCTTCAAGCTGCAAGAGGGTGTACAGTTCCATAAGGGCTACGGCGAGATGACCTCCGAAGATGTGATTTGGTCCTACCGAGATGGGTGGGCCGAAAACCCATTACACGCCAGGACGCCCGACTTCAACACCTTCTGGAAGGCTGAGGGCGGAAAGGTAACGGCGGTCGACAAGTATACCATCGAGGTCGATACCGGCCAGGCCCTCTCGGAATTGGTGGTGCTGGAGAACTGGATGGCGAAGACACCGTCCGGCTCCTCCAACTGGGTGACCAGCAAGAAGCAGTCCGATGAGATCGGAATGGAGGCGGCCAACCGGGACATCGCCGCCACGGGGCCCTGGGAGATCATCGAGCACCGTGATAACGAGATCTGGCGCATGGCCGCAGTGGAGGACCACTGGCGTCAGACGCCAAGCTTCGCGGAGTTGATCTTCCGGGAGATTCCGGAGGAGTCGTCCCGCATCGCCGGGTTCCAGACCGGGGCGTTGGATACGTTCCTAATGGCCTTCGACTCCATCCCAGAGGTTGAGAAAGTGGAGGGGGCCAAGTTGATGGCGATGCCCGGCGCCATCGACTACGGCATCAATTTCTACGGCGGATACTATGCGGAAGCATCGGACCCAGCGATAGAAAACCAGCCTTCCTACGATCCAGAAGTCCCGTGGATCTCGAGCAATTGGGAACTGGACTCGCCAGAGTGGGAGAACGCCCGCAAGATCCGGGAGGCCCTGGCGATCGCCATTGACCGGGAAACCATCATAGCAACCCTCCTCAGGGGTTTTGCCGAACCCATACCATTGTGGCTATCAAAGAAGGAGCTACTACCCAACCGGTCCTGGGATTTCGATCCTGACCGGGCCCGGTCGCTTCTCGCGGAGGCCGGCTACCCCGACGGATTCGCCATCACTCTCACACCGTCCCTGCGGGGCGCCCCTGCCGAGGTGGAGGCCTGTACCGCGGTGGCCCAGATGTGGGGCGACATAGGTATGGACGTACAGTTGCAGAGTCTCCCCTACTCCACGCTGCGGCCGACCATGGTGGCCCGCACCTATCAGGGCGCCACCTGCCACGCCGCCGGCGCACGGATAGTCACGGCGGGTTCCCAACCTCTGTTGACCATGGCCGCCGCCTGGAACCCGGGGGCGAGCCACCCGTTCTTGGAAGAGATAATGCCCAGGATGAACTCCGCCGTGGCCCCTGAAGACCTGCATGATTTGGAACGGGAGCTCTCCGTATTCCTGTTCGATAATGCCCTCACCTACGTCGGGCTCTATAGTGTAGGCGCGATCTGGCCGGTGGGCCCGAAGATCGAGGAGTGGAAAGAGCACGTGAAATTCACTGACCTCAGAAACATCAACGGGTATGAGTTCATCCGGCCCAGGTAAGAACGTTACCAACCGCGGTCGGTAAACTCCGGATCCGGGAGGAATTCCCTTACCCGGACGTTAATCTTCCTGTGGTGGAGATAGTTTGGATCTCGCTGATTCGGGCTGGGCGCG
>CAYMZL010000213.1:0-4883 GCA_964394825.1 uncultured Dehalococcoidia bacterium
GGGTAAAAGGCGCTGAAGTAGTTCTGGAGCAGCAGCACGGTGTCGTATTGACCGTCGGCGGTCCAATAATAGAGGTCCTGGACCGTCCCGAACTTCTTTAAACCCGGGTGAATGGGGCTCCGCCCGGCGTAGTATAGATTTCTTGCCAACGCACGGATACCGCGGGGGGCGTATCTGCTGGCTCGTCGCAGAACTTGGTTGATCATGACAACTGCTAGGAATCGTCTCGGGACAACAGTTCCCGCCAACCCTGTTGAGCTTCCAACTTTGCCTTTCTTTGGTAATTAGAATCCCACGGAATCAGATAAGTCTGGGGTGGGTGGATGTGCTCCACCGCCACCGCGCCCAAAGACGGCGCCGCATTGACCACCAACACCATCATTGCCGCGTCTTCGCTGAAGCCGACGAACGTGAACGACGACATTCCATCCGCTGGGTCCTTTTCTCGTTCGACGATCTCCGCCGGCAGCAAGGCCCCGATGTCCAAGACCTTGATCCCAAACGGGCCCACTGAGACCCGGCCCGTAACCACTCTTTCTCCAGACAGAGAGTGGAGCGCGAACTGGTAGTTGGCGATCCTGGAATACTGGGGGTCTACGGAGTGGTGGATCAAGACCACATGCGTTTGCACCGATTCGGAAACGGCGGTCTGGCAGGTGAAAGACAGGGTGTTGGATGATGTAATTCCAGCGGCGTTAAGTTGTGGCGGGGTCTCGTAGATCACGCTGCCGTTGCCGCCGCCCGGGTACGAATACTCGACCAGAGAGCGGAAATAGGAGTAATCGGGCTCAACTTCCAGTTCGATGGCGTCTTCTACGCTGCTGACTTGAGCCAGCAGCCGGGACGGGACCCGGTGCACCACGCTCAGGTGGTCATGACGGGGAACCAGGCTGCCGGCGACGGAAGAAATATCGAAGAATTTCCGCCGGTCCGGTTCGATCTGGCCCAGAGGCCTCCGGTCCACCAGCACACCCTCGGGAGAATAGGTACTCAAGAATGCATCGTATCGCTCCCGTGGCTGGCGGCCGACCATGGGGTCCTCGGAACTGAGACCCACCCTGAGACGTAGCCCGAGGCTGTTGAGTACCGGCACCGGTGTGGAAATCAAGTTCAGCAGTGGAATCTTCATGGGATTTTACCGCCGGTAAGCCTGAACGGTTTCCCGGCCAAAGAGATGGAGCTAATCATCGTTTGAGGAAGGGACATTTGCGCCCTCTTCAGGCGCGTCTCCCAGCAAGCCGTCGGCATATTTGACGTTGAAGTCCTTTGGATTGAAGGCTTGATCGTCCACCAAGTTATAAAGGTCAGTATTGGACATCTTAACCGCCACCTCGGCGGGCAGATTGTGGCGAGTGGTATAGACCAGCGCATCGGCGTGGGGCAACAATTGATCACACTGATTGCAGTACGGGAACAGGTTGAAGTTCTTTTCGGAGTGGGAGTCTCGCAGAAGGCGGTACTTATCCCCGTTTAGGATCTCCAATACCGGTTGTTCAAAGGCGTTTCCCAGCACGATTTTGTTGTTGTAGTCGTAGCAGCAGGGAACCACTTCCCCGTCCCATTGAATCTGCAAGGGACCGTTCTCCGGCCGGCCACAAGTGGTCTTCATCGCCATTTCTTCATACCGTTCGCGGTAGCTGCGCCCATCGCCGAAGTTGTGGGGCTTCCAAATCTCGATGGCATCGGCCCGGGGCTCCCAGTATTCCCGGAAAGCGTCGGTATCGCCCTCATTCTCGGGTAGTACCAGCCAATTCAGTTCCAAGCGCGGCTTTTTCGTTCCAAGTTCTTCGCGCAGCGCCAAGAAATCCGCCAAGTTTTTCATCGTCACATCGAATTCCAGACCCACCATGACGCGATTATAGGTCGATGTTTGCATCCCATAAAAGCTGACCCGTAACTCGTCAAGCCCCGCTTCTATGATGGACCTGGCGCGTTTTTTGGTTAGAAGAGAGGCGTTGCTGATGAAGTAGGTGTTCAGACCTTTTGACTTGGCGTATTCAATCTTTTGCTCCAGCTGTTTGTCCACCAGAGGCTCGCCGAACCCGGTAAGCACTATCTGTTTGCAGCCCAACCCCACCACTTCGTCGATGCTTGCTTTGTACTTGGCGGTGGACATAACGCCATGGGGTCGCCCGAGTTTATGGATATCTCTTGGGCACATGACGCACTCGGCGTTGCAATGGTCGGTGACTTCATACCGGACCTCTGGATGCCTTAGCTTGGTGATGGGTTGTCCGGCCCGTGCTTCACGGATGCGGGACAGAAGTGCTTCACGGTCGAAGCCTTTCCAGTCGACACTTCCGTCATCTAGGAGAGACGCTTGGTCGTATTTGCGTTGAAATTTTAGGTTGCCTGCCATTAGTTCATATCCTTCAGGCGACCGAAGTCACCGGCGATTGCTTGATGAAGATGGGTCGAACTTTAAGCCTGAGATTCGACCAACCTGGAGTAGTGGCCTTGGCGGTCCAACAACTCGTCATGACTCCCTTCTTCTACCACTTTGCCATTATCTAATACAATGATTTTGTCTGCACGCCGCACGGTTGAAAGGCGGTGAGCAACTAAAATCACCGTCTTTCCCTGGGAAGCGGTCTCGATCGCCTCTTGGACAAGTCTCTCCGAGATGGAATCGAGAGAGCTTGTCGCTTCATCGAAGATCAGAATCTCGGGGTCATCGAATACGGCCCTGGCAATCGCCAGCCGCTGTTGTTGCCCCCCCGAGATCCGCATCCCGCGGTCCCCTACCACGGTGTCGTAGCCTTCGGGGTGCTCGGATATGAATTCCTCGGCGTTGGCTATCTTGGCCGATTGTAGCACCGATCTGTCCGAACCCTCGTGGCGGCCGAATAGGATGTTTTCTTTCACCGACGCGTGAAACGTGAACGGGTCTTGGCTCACGAAGCCAATCTTACTCAACCAACTGTCGTAAGTAAGCTCATTCAGTGGCACGCCATTAACCGTGATCTTCCCGTCACTCGGTTCGAACAACCTGAGGATCAAGTTGATGATGGTGGTCTTCCCGGAACCTGACGGTCCTACGAGGGCAGTGATCTTCCCTTTCTCGATGCGCAGATTCAGATTCTCAAAAAGGGCGTCTCTGTTCTTATGGGCAAAACGGACGTTCTCAAACTTGATGCTTTCTTCGAAGGTATCCAACTCCAGGTGACCGTCAATCCTTTGAGGGACTGTTTCGGTGATCGTTTGATGGGCCAACTGCATATTTGGCAATGCACTCAAGATTGCCATCCTCATAGCGCCAAACGAGGTTAGCGCCGGCAGAAGCTGGACCATGGCGATCGCAAACACGCCGAGTCTTGGAAGCACTTCAATGATGGAATCGGGTCGAGAGAAGTTCAGGATTAAAAGGAATCCTAGCAACAGCGAGATGGCTGAGAATTCCATGATCGGCCTGGGCGCGGCCAGCCATGCCATATCTCGAGCTTGTAGTTGGGAGAACGTTCGGTTGGCTCCGTTGAATTTATCCGTCCAGGGCTTGTGCAACCCATAGGCGATGATTTGGCGGATCCCGCTCAGGTATTCATTGGCTTGAATCGTCATTTCCGCAGATGCGTTTGCCTTTCCCTTGCCAATGTTGAATGACACCTTTCGGGAAAGTACGTAAATCACGCCGTAGTAAGCCAGCCCCAACACGATGAACGCGGCTGCCGCCAACGGAAAGATGAGGATGAGCATCGCGGTGATAAAGACGATTTTCAAAAAGAACGCTAGCATCTTGGGCCCGTTCAGCATGATAAGACCAACCGAGTCAGGCGCGGTGATGACGTTGTAGATCAAGGAGCCTTGTTGGCTATCAAGGAAGAACTGGTATTGCGCACCAGAATATTTCTCCAGGATCTCTTTCTTCGTTCCGTAGACGACTTTGGCACTGGCAAAAGCGACCACGGTTTCGCGCACCAGTGTGAATACCGTTTTTACCAGGAAAAGACCGATGACCAATATAGATGCGGCGGCGATCGGGGAAGAGACCGGTACTACGTCCACCCAACTGGTCAAAAATCCTAGCACGCCGCTAGTTTCTCCTTGAGGATCGCTCAGCAATGTCGAGAACATCGGGAAAAACGCCGCTACGCTAATACTTTCCGCCACCGATCCGACCACCGTCAAAACCAGTATCCCCGCGTACAGAGATTTGTGACGCTTTAAAAAGAAAGCGATGGTCGAGAACCTAGGGCGTGTTTCGGCGTTTAGGCGCATGTTTGGCTCAATTGACCGTGGTGCTAAGAACTTGGCCGCTCACCGAAAGACCGGTCTTGATTTCGGTTACTTTGTCCGCTCCCCATTTTGCGCAATACCTTTCGGCGGCGTCCGCCATGACCGTTTCCCGATCGAGGCCGTTTCCAAATCCTTCGAGCAACCAGTGTATATAGGTCCCCATCCGTTCCGCGGCGCGTCCGTCCCTGAACGGGTCGAGTTCATCCAGCATCGATGACCAATCCCCGAACCCCGAATCGGCAGTTGGTCTGGACCTATGGGTTTCAGCCGCTTCCCAAAGCGATTCCCAGTCCGTGAATACCACCTTGCCGACACCCAACTTGTAAAGGGGGCTTTTATGCCATCCCTCCCGGTCTAACAGCAGGGTCGGCACCCCGGCGAGCGCAGACTCCATACCGGCGCTTCCGGCGTATAGGTGACCATGTATCGCGATATCCGAGGCCAGCGCCGCGGCTGCGGGTGTGTATGTCCCTCTGATGTCTCCACTTTCGTATAGGTAGCACCGGCCCGTGTCTATCGCTGCCTGTAGAATCTGAGCAACCGGCCCCAGACGCCGGCGCAATCCCCGAGGGGTCCTTGGCTTTAAGACCAGGCCAAACTCGGAATCGGTCAACACCTTCTCAAGCAAAAAGGCATAATTTTCTCGAGTT
>CAYMZL010000214.1:0-4878 GCA_964394825.1 uncultured Dehalococcoidia bacterium
AACTCTCCGGTGAGAGCGAGGCCTTGTCCCATTGCCCCGGCTGTGGCCGTCACTGGGAGGATGGACAGAACACCTGTGCCGGTTGCGGATATGATTCCGGCCGGCCGTCTGGCGCACCTGAGATTGGCGACCCTGCAGTCGAACCCACCGCCGTGAGCCGAACCACCGGGCGCGTGATCCGCCGAAAGGGAGGGGTGACTTGGGGCGGCGGTCAGATGATTGCCGGGATAATCCTGGTCCTTCTCTCTCTTTTCGCGTCGGCGTTGGTGGCCTCGATCATCGCCTCGCTGTATCCAGAGCAGGAAGACGCCGTTGCCACCTGGATCAGCGTTCACCTGATGGCCCTGGCCATCGTTGCGACCATCTGGTTCCTCGGGTTGCGGCATACCAGATATCCCTTGGTTGTGCTACGGCTCGCCAGGATACGGCTGCCCCAGAAACGGACCGTCCTGCTGATGGTGGGGGTGTTGGCCACCAGTTTGATCGCCACATCCCTGTATGCCGGCATCGTGGATTGGCTGGAAGTGGAGATACTTTCCCCGCCGGACGTTGACCCGGACATCATCTTCGGCGGTCCGGCGGTATTACTGACTTTCCAGGCCCTTGCTATCATCACGCCTTTCAGCGAAGAGATATTCTTCCGGGGGTTCATCTTCGGCGGCCTGCTGCCACGGCTGGGACCATGGCGGGCCATCGTGGCCAGCGCCTTGGTTTTCAGCGCGTTCCACCTCTCCTTCGGGGTGGTCATTCCCATCTTCATCACCGGGTTCCTGCTGGCCTGGCTATACTGGCGGACTGGTTCCCTATGGGCGGCCATCGGTGCTCATGCCGGCCAGAACGCCCTGGCATTGGGCGTGCAGGCCCTTGGGGGGTAGACTCTAAGGGGTAGACACCGGGGAGGTTGTACGTTAAATTTGCCTGAACCACAGGCTGGGGATTCTTGTCGAATCCGGGCCGGGAGGATTCCAGGTCCCAGGTATGGGCGAAGCTCGAATCAGGCGGATGTTCGATTCAATCCGGGAGCAGAAGCGTCCCGGATTAATTGTGTTTCTGACCGCCGGTTTCCCCGACATGGAGGCCACTCTGGAGTTGGTCCCAGCCCTGGTTGCGGCCGGCGCCGACGCCGTGGAGTTGGGGGTGCCCTTCAGCGATCCCCTGGGTGAAGGACCGGTGATCCAAGAGTCCAGCTTCCGGGCCCTGCAGAACGGCACCACCCTGGATGACTGCCTGAACGCCGCCGAGGCCCTGCGGGACAAGATCCCAGAAACGCCGCTGGTCCTGATGGGCTATTACAATCCGATCCATAGCTACGGGTTGGTGCCGTTCGCCGAGCGGTGCCACCAGGCCGGGGTCGACGGACTCATCGCCGTGGACCTTCCCGGATTCGAGTCCGCTCCCCTGACCTTGGAATGCCGGTTGCGGGACATCTCAGTGATCCCGCTGTTGGCGCCCACCAGCACCGACAAAAGTATTAAAGACGCCTGCGCCGGGGCCAGCGGGTTCATCTACTGCATCAGCGTCACCGGGGTTACCGGCGCCCGCGATCAGGTGTCCGAGCGCGGCTTTGAGTTGCTCGACCGGGTAAAGGCCCACACAGATCTTCCCTTGGCCGTGGGATTCGGGATATCCAACAGAGGCCATGTGGAGGAGGTGGGGAAGATGGCGGACGCCGCCGTGGTCGGCAGCGCCTTGGTCAGGGTGATGCTGGAGTCGCCAAGGGAAGAACTGGTCGAGCGGGCCAGCCGGTTCATCGCCGGACTGGCGGGGGTCTCGCTCCCAACCTAAAGAGCAATCAAGTCACTGAGGAGAAATCCAGTTAATGACAGCCTGCCGCGGAATAAGGGGAGCGACGACCGCCGACGCCAACACCGAAGAGGCCATACACACAGCCACCACCGAGTTGGTCCAGGCATTGATCGACGCCAACGGTCTGGAAGACGATGCTCTGGCCGCGGTCTTTTTCACCATGACCCCGGACTTGGACGCCGCCTTTCCGTCCACCGCCGCCCGCCGATCGGCCTGGACCAACGCCCCGCTCCTGGATATTACCCAGGTGGTTGTGGCGGGCAGCTTGCCCCGCTGTATCAGGATACTTATACTAGTGAATACGGATAAGGAGCCAAAAGACCTGGTATACAGATATCTAAAAGGGGCCAAGGACCTGCGCTCTTAGAGCGCTGGGAAAGCCCATGGATGAGCGTGAGGGGGCCCTGCGGCCGGCCAAGCCGCAGGCTCCGGTGTGGTGAGGTATTTCGTTTTAGGTCTGTCCCAGTTCCTCAAAAGACCAGGCGAAATACGGATAAATCCACGTACCAAAAGGTGAGTTCTGAAATGATTGTCGTAATGGCGCGAGACACCGCGCAGGAAGACTTGGGCGTCGTCCGGGAGCGCATCGAAGCCCGGGGCCTGAAGGCCCAGATTTTCCAGGGATTGGAGAGAATCGTTGTGGGCGTCCTTGGGTCCATCCCCCCGGACTTCAAGGACGAGGTGGAACTGCTGAACGGAGTCATCGAAGTGGTGATGATCTCCAAGCCTTACAAGCTGGCCAGCAGGGAATTCCATCCGAGTGACACAATCATCAAGGTCGGCGACGCCGTGATCGGCGGTCCCCAGCCGGTGATCATGGCCGGCCCCTGCTCCGTCGAAGACGAGGAGCAGATGGTCTCCACCGCCAAAGCGGTGAAGGCCGCTGGCGCCACCGTGCTGCGGGGCGGCGCATTCAAGCCAAGGACCTCGCCCTACAGCTTCCGCGGAATGGGCGAAGACGGCCTGAAGCTCCTCCAACTGGCCAAGCAGGAAACCGGCCTGCCCATCATCACCGAGGTCATGTCCCCGGCCGACGTGGACACCGTGGCCAAGTATGCCGACATCCTGCAGATCGGCGCCCGGAACATGCAGAACTACAGCCTGTTGGACGAGGTCGGCTTGGTCGGGAAGCCGGTGATGGTCAAGCGTGGTCTGTCCGCCTCCTACGAGGAATGGCTGCTGGCCGCCGAGTACGTGATGGCCGGAGGCAATGAGCAGGTGATCCTCTGTGAAAGGGGCGTCCGCGGTTTTGAGACCTTCACCCGGTTCACTCTGGACGTGGCCGCCGTGCCCGTGATCAAGCGGCTCAGCCACCTGCCCATAGTGGCCGACCCCAGCCACAGCACCGGCAAGTGGTACCTGGTCACCCCCGTCGCTCTGGCGTCGGTGGCCGCCGGGGCCCACGGTCTGTTGATCGAGGTCCACCCCAATCCAGACCTGGCCAAGTGCGACGGTCCCCAGTCCCTCACCTTCGAGAATTTCGACATACTGATGGAGCAGGTCAACGCCGTTGCCTCGGTGAGGAAGCAGCCGGTAACCGCCGGCTAACCCAACTACCCCGCACGCTGGAACCGAAAGGGAGGGCCGTCGTCCTCCCTTTTTTATTGGCCCCTTCTTGGACTACGTTGAAAGTAACCCTTGGCGTTGTTGGTTAGGGTCGAGACGCGCTCGGCAGGGTTGCGCCCCGCCTAGTATCATTTGCAAATCGAATAGTAATAATAGTAATCAATTAGTATTGACGATTATGATATAATAAGCTCACGCGACAGTTACTTTCAGGCGAATAGCTACATTGGGAGGACTTGGATGGCCGTCGAGATCACCACCCTGGAGCAACCCATCGACGCGATGTACCTGATCCACAAAGCCCTGCGGGGCGAGGCTGACCGGACCGTCGAGTTGGCCCGTAGCCTCGAAAACGGGTGTAGCCTCCAGGCTTTCAAGTTGGCGTTCACCGCCTGGGCCACCGCCCTCATGTACCACGCCGAGAAAGAGGTGGGCACCGAGATGTCCAAGTTCGTGGACGAGTCCCGCCTGGCGTCGTCGCATGACCCGGTCGAACGGGTCAAATGGGCCCTCCTGGAAAAAGAAGACGCCGAATACATGAGACTCCTCGATTGTGTTCAAGACGTCATGACTGTGCTGGAAGAAGACATCGGGGCCACCAGCGTCATCTCCCGCACCAAACAGCACCTCTACGGTCAGGTGATAGCCCTTCGCGTGGCCCAGGAAGACCACCTGGAGACCGAGGAGGCCATGGTGATTCCCTTGCTCAGGGAATACCTCTCCCCAGAGCGTCAGTTGGAGGTAGTCGGCGGGCTGCTGGTTGACCGCGACGCCGATGACCGGCATTGGGTGATCGATTGGATCTCCCAAGACCTTACCCCCAAAGAGAACGAACTGCTGCTGGAGTTGGAATCCCGCATCGGCCAACCCATACTGGTGGCCCAGTAGGGCCGGCGTCCAGACGATACCAGAGGTGAGGATATGACCGCAGAAAGTATCAACAAGCTGGAACACCCCATCGACGTGATGCCGCTGATGCACAAGGCTTTCCGGGCGGTGTCCGACCGGACCGAGGCCCTGGCCGCCGATGCGTCGACCATCGAAGACGTAGCCGAGTTGAACGAAGTATTCGGCTATTGGGTCAAGCAGATCCTCTACCATGCGACTGTCGAGGACGAAGTGATGACCGGCCCGCTGCAAGACAGCCAACCGGCCCGGGACAACGAGGCCGAGCACGCGGAACTGGCCGGAAAGGCCGGCGAGTTGGCCGAATTCATCGCCAGGGGCAAAGCCGCGGGGCTGGAGGAGAGCGTCCGTCAGGCGGTCTTTACCCTGGAAGAGGGACAGCATAAAGAGCTTGAGGAACGCTCCCACGAGGTGGAAGATGCCCTGAAGGAAGTCTTGGGCGAGAAGAAGGTGACCGCCCGCACCATCCGCCACATCCACAGCCGGCTGCTGGGTGTCCGCATCTTGGAGTTGGACCACTTCGAGAACGAAGAGGCCTTCGTCTGCCCCCTGGTGCGCGACGAGATAGACGAAGCCGGGCAGCTATATATGGTCCGTCGG